>JAQBPC010000022.1 GCA_028287725.1 Chloroflexota bacterium
GACTATGGCCATCGCCACGAGCGCCGAGCAACTCGGCGGCTGCATATCGAGCACAAGAGAGGTAATCTGCGAAATGCCTGGGTACGTGCTCGAGCAGAAGGTCGACGTCACTGCGGTGACACTCCGCTGCACGAACATCATGTTCGAAGTGAGCGCCACTCGTGGTAACGTTTTCGACGGTGAGGTTGGCGCCTCTAAACTGAAGACTCATGCGATAGTCCCGCGAAGCCACAATAGAAGCTTTGACGCGACCACGTGGGCTAATCGATGTAATGGCGACGGACGATCACGAACTGAACTAAGTGGGCGCATTTTCGCTCACTCATTGCGTCGCAACTGCGCCGATCAAATCCGGTAGGAGGTTGTAATGTCGATTCTTGTGGGCCCGGAGACACGGCTGTTGGTTCAGGGCATCACTGGGCGTGACGGTGCTTTCCATACTGGCCAAATGAAGGAGTATGGCACAACCATCGTCGCGGGTGTAACGCCTGGAAAGGGCGGCACCGAGATGGAAGGTGTGCCAGTCTTCGATACGGTGCGCGAAGCGGTGGAGGCAACACGGGCCAACACGTCGATAATTTTTGTCCCAGCGCCTGGTGCGGCGGATGCGATTATGGAGGCTGCCGCGGCAGGGATCTCTCTCATCATATGCCTGACAGAATTGATACCCGTGCACGATATGGTGCGAGCCGTCCGCTTCTTACAAGATTATCCGGGTACCCGCCTAATAGGGCCGAACTGTCCGGGTCTCATCACACCTGGCTCCGCAAAGGTGGGGATTATGCCGGGCGCGGTATTTAGTCCCGGAACTATTGGTATAATCTCGCGGAGCGGCACCTTAACATATGAAGTAGCTGACCTTCTGAGCAGGAATGGATTCGGACAGAGCACCTGCGTCGGCATCGGCGGCGACCCGGTAATCGGCTCAACCTTTGTCGATATATTGCGCTTGTTTCAAGAAGACCGCGGTACGGATATGATCGTCCTAATTGGCGAGATCGGTGGCAGCGACGAGGAGGACGCGGCGGCATACATAGGGAGCCTGCCCGCCGCCACTCGCAAACCCGTTGTGACTTTCATATCTGGTCGAAGCGCGCCTCCCGGAAAGAGGATGGGACACGCCGGCGCGATTATCAGTGGCGGTTTAGGGGGGCCAGAAGCGAAGGTTGCGGCCTTCCGAGATCGCGGCCTGCCTGTCGCCGATTCCATCCCTCAACTTGCTGATCTCGTGCGGACGGTGCTGACCGTCAGCGCATAGATTTTGCGTCGAGAGAGTCGAATGCCACATACTCCGGGCGAGGAACCGACAACAACGTCGGGTATCCCGATTAAGTCTGTCTACGCGTCCAGCGATGCTCCACCTGAGCAACCCGCACCGGGTACGTTTCCGTTCACGCGGGGCATTTACCCGGGCATGTATCGCAATCGACTATGGACGATGCGTCAGTATGCGGGCTATTCGTCCGCGGCTGAGACAAACGCCCGTTTTAAGCTCTTGCTCAAAGGCGGCGTGACCGGGTTAAGCGTGGCGTTCGATTTACCGACACAGATTGGCTATGATTCGGACGATCCACTTGCGGACGGCGAGGTTGGTCGAGTCGGCGTGGCGATTGACACCCTGGACGACATGGAAAACCTGTTCGAGGGTATTCCGCTCGACCAGGTCAGTACATCTATGACCATCAACGCCACGGCGTCGCTGTTGCTATTACTCTACGAGCTCGCGGCAGAGAGGCAAGGCGTCGCTTCGACTGCGCTTCGCGGCACTGTTCAGAATGACGTACTGAAGGAATATATCGCACGCGGCACGTACATATTTCCCCCGCGCGCGTCGATGCGCCTGATCACGGACACCTTCGCGTACTGCGCGGACCGCATCCCTAACTGGAACACAATCAGTATCAGTGGCTATCACATTCGCGAGGCCGGATCGACCGCCGATCAGGAGCTTGCCTTTACGCTTGCAAATGGCATTGCATATGTGGAAAGTGCACTCAAAGCCGGCTTAAAGATTGAGCAGTTCGCACCTCGACTGTCGTTTTTCTTCAATTCTCAAATGGACTTCTTTGAAGAAGTGGCGAAGTTCCGGGCCGCGAGAAAACTCTGGGCCACGATCATCCGAGAGCGCTTTGGCTGCGACGATCCCGCGGCGCAAACGTTGCGCTTTCATACCCAAACCGCCGGCAGCGCTTTGACCGCACAGCAGCCACTCAATAACGTCGTGCGTGTGACACTTCAGGCGCTTGCAGGGGTTCTTGGCGGAACTCAGAGCTTACATACGAACGGCTACGATGAGGCCCTGGCACTACCCACCGCCGAGGCGGCAACCCTGGCGCTGCGCACGCAGCAGATCATCGGGCTTGAGACCGGCATCCCTGCCACGGCCGACCCTCTTGGCGGCTCATACTATGTCGAACGCCTGACCAGCGAGATCGAGCGGCGCGCACGCGAATTGATCGACGAGGTCGATGCGCTCGGCGGTGCGGTTGCGGCCATTGAGGCCGGGTTTATGCAGGAGCGCATCGAAGATAGCGCGTATATTGAGCAACAGGCCGTGCAATCCGGCCGCAAGAAGGTTGTCGGGGTAAACTTTCAGCGCTCCGACCAGGATGCTTCGCCACCCCTGCATCGGATTGACCCAAAAGGCCAGGCGCGCCAGATTGCCGCGCTCCAGCGCGTCCGGACTACGCGCGATGCGGCAGCTTTCGAGCACGCCCTAACTGCAGTCCGCGCCGCCGCGAGGAGTGAAGCGAACATGCTGCCGCCCATGCGCGCGGCTCTTGTCGCACGCGCCAGCATTGGCGAGATTTGCTCAGTGCTTCGGCAGGAGTGGGGAGAGTTCGGGACCTAATCCTGTCCAAAATGGGATTGACATGGCAACTGTACCGGGGTTACTCTTGCGCTGCTTGTTGACTTTGTTGACGAACGGAAGCGTGGAGGACCCGGCACAATGCATCGAATTCCTCGCGCAGCGTCGAAGGCGCTGTTGGCCACGGTCGTACTCTGGTCGGGCACGTTGGGCTGGGCTACGAATTCCCGCACTCTCGCAGGCGGACTGGGACCACTTACGACCACGCTTGCATATCCCGTTCCTCCTGTGTTCGCCACGAGCGTTGCGGTAATGGATGCGGACACCGGCCAATGGCTCAGGGTCGTGAATCCTGACGCCTCTCTGCCCATGGCGAGCACCACAAAGATTATGACCGCGATCATTGCTATTCAGCACGGGCACCTCCAGGACCTTGTACGGGTCAGTCATGCGGCCGCAGCAATTGGTCAGTCCAGCATGGGGCTTGTCGAAGGCGAGCACGTTCGCATGTATGATCTGCTCTATGGTCTCATGTTGCCGTCTGGGAACGATGCGGCGATCGCGATCGGCGAGCATATTGCCGGCTCTGTGCCGAAGTTCGTCGAGATGATGAACGCCAAGGCAAGCGCTCTGCACCTCTTCCATACGCACTATGTGACCCCATATGGCTTCTCGGACACGCCTGATGGGGACGATCCGGCTCACTATTCATCGGCGCGGGACCTTGTCGAACTAGCACGATACGCCTTGCGGGACTCGCTGTTCCGCAAGATTGTCAGTACCGCAACTTATGTGGTGCCAGCCACGAAAATAAATCACGAGCACAAACTAAGGACCGTCAACTACTTTTTGAATTGGTATCCGGGTGCGGGTGGCGTGAAACCGGGTTGGACCAGCGGCGCGGGCGTTTGTCAGGTAATTGAAGTGCATCGAAATGGCAGGCATTTGATCGCGGCTATTCTGCATACGCCGAACGTCTACACGGACGTTCGCGACCTGATGAATTACGCACTTGGCGATTTCACCTGGGTGTCCTCTGGATTTTCAGGCGACACGCCAACCCAGGTGGTGCCTAGCGGTACGTCCAGCGACCCGCAGCTGTACTTCCCGTTTACCGGGCACAGCATTCGCGGCCCATTTGTCAAATACTACAAGGCGCACGGAGGCTTCAATGTATTTGGCGCCCCACGCACTGAATCGATAAACGTCGACGGCACGCTCGAACAATTTTTTACGAACCAGATCCTGATGTACGATCCTGTGCAAGGAGCCGTGGTCCCTCAGCGTCTAGGGTTTAGCGCCTTGCCCTCGGCCGATTGGCAAATACGCACTCACAAGCTTCCAGATACCTCATGGCGGCGTTTCTACCCACAGACCGGCCATACAGTCACGTATCGATTTCTAAGTTTCTACCTGGCTCAGGGAGGTCCCCGTACATTTGGCTACCCAATAACTGAGAAGCGGTACGAAGGTCGCACGCTCGTCCAGTATTTTGAAAATGCCGAGCTTGCCTGGCACCCAGACGCAACAGGTTCAAGTGGCTACGTGGGTGTGGGGCCGCTCGGTCTACGGAGCCTCGTCGGACTTGGCTTCATTACCGGCGATAATCTCCCACCCGCGCTGCACGATCCGTTTATAGGCAAGTCGCCAACTCCTACGCGAAGTCCCACGGCAACGGGCAAGGTAAGTCCGACGATGACACAGAGCCCAATCATGACTAAGACAACCACGCCAATTCTCACGAGCACGATGCGCCCGTCAGCGTCGCCGACGAAGCCGCGGCCGACACATACGCCCACATCGACCGCTACGCCTCCAGCTAAGCCGACTCCGACTTCCTCCCGTACCCCGACCCCAGCCATATCACCGACGCGGAGCCCTACACCTAATGCAACCGGTTCAGACACTCCCGTAGCGCCCGCATCCCCGTAGCTGCGGAGCCACCTCGTAACAACAACACAGCAAGCAGCGGAGAGCGATCGACACCTTTCACTCCACGCGTGTCACACCGTTCGCGAGGGCAGCAGCTACGCGGACTGTTGATTGCAACGCGTGGTCTTGCCCGGTATACTAGGTAAGCACCAACACGCACCCGTAGCTCAATGGATAGAGCATCAGATTGCGGATCTGAAGGTTTGGCGTTCGAGTCGCCACGGGTGTACCAGAGAAAGTGGGGTCGGAAACGGCCCCTTTTTTGTTGCTGTTCGGCCTCGATGGATCAGTATTGGGTACGTGCCGCAGAACCTGACACAGGTTCACACCAAGTCGAGCAAGCCTCGCGCCTTTAGGGCCAGCGCCAATCGGCCGTGCTCGTGGTATGACGGCGTGGCAGATTGGCCGGATCTCGTGCAAATCTATGATGTCCTGGCACACCTTCGTCCACGCGACCCAGCTATTGCCGGTCTGGACATGAATCATCTGGCGGGCGTGAGAGTCGGGGAGGTCGCAGAAGTTGCAGCAGGCATGCACGGCAGCGTGCACTGGCCTTCCAAACTGAGTATGGAAAGCCCCGGCAGGCGAATATACAGATCCCGCCGGGCGAATACCACTCATTGCGACCGTCGCGACCCCAGTGCCTCACGATTGCGCACAAGGTCAAGTGGCTCGTAATGATGAGTTACAAAACAAGCCTGGTGCACCGATTGACCGCTACCGCGGTCACTGCTAGTATCGGCGGTGCAGAGGG
>JAQBPC010000049.1 GCA_028287725.1 Chloroflexota bacterium
CGAAGCTCGCCGGTACGTCCGGCTTGTCTTCCACCTCCGCCTGCGCCACGGCCGTCCGGCATTCCGGACACCATAGCGTCGGCGCCTCCCGGCGCGCGGCCAGGCCCTTCTCGTAGAGGCCGAGGAACCCACCCTGTGCCACGCGCCGCGACCGGTCATCGATAGTGCTATAGCGGAGCCGCCAGTCGACGCTGAGACCAAGGCGCTTCCAGAAGCGTTCGAATTTGGCCTCTACCTCAGCGGAGAGCTCCAGGCACTCGCGAATAAACGCTTCACGGCCGACGTCGCGCGCCGTGATCCCCCTGGTCCGTTCCGTAAAACGTTCGGTCGGCAGGCCATTATCGTCGAAACCGAACGGATAGAATATCTGCTTGCCGCGCATCCGCTGATAGCGAATCGCGATATCCGCCTGCGCATACGAGAACACGTGGCCGATGTGAATCTGGCCGGAAACCGTCGGCGGCGGCGTATCGACGCTATACACCGGCGTGTCAGCCGTCGGGTTGAACTCATAGATCTTGAGCGCGGCCCACAGATCCTGCAGCCGCGGCTCCGCCTCGCGGTGGTCGTATCGTCCTTCAAGCTCCATGATGGCGCCTCCGATAGCACGCGTAGCAGGCGGGTGTTGCGCCGCCTGATACGCAACGAGGCCCTCCCTGTCACAAGGACGGGGAGCCCTTAGGTTCAAAAATACCCACTACAGCACTACGGCGGGCCCCGTGCAATTGTTGCAAGCACAAAAAAACCCGCCCCAACAGGGACGGGCCAATTACCCGCGGTACCACCCTCATTAACAGACTGGGCTCTCACGCGACGGCACGCTGTCTGCTCGCTCAGTTGGGTACGTGTATGTACCCACGCCGTTGGTAACGGTCGGCAACCCGGCCTCGCTTAGCCACTCGTAGGGAGGAAGTATCTCCCTAGGCGCGGGTTTGGCGGGCATCTCCGGAAGGACTCTGGTCCGCCGTGTCGCCCCGTCGCACCACACCGAGGCTCTCTGAAGACACCGGGACAAACCATACTGTTTCCGTCAACGCTTGATAGAGGAGTATGCCATGGCGCTCTGGCCGTGTCAAAGATGTGGCCAAAAAACGGTGTGGATTGGCTCGGCATATGGCCGTAGAGCAGCAAACTTGATCGCGATACACTGGTCGAGCAAGCCTGGCATCTGTTTTCACGGGGAGCGTAGAGGAATGCTGAGAACATGGCAACCGTGATTGAGTGCATCACGTTGGACTGTAGAAATCCACGCCGACTGGCGGAGTTCTGGATCGCAGCGCTCCACTACTCCGTGCGCAAAGACCAAGGTCACTGGATCGTGATACGACCGGTATCCGGACTGGGTCCGTTGCTCGGATTCCAGCAGGTGCCCGAATCGAAAGTCGTGAAGAACCGGGTGCATCTGGACCTGAGGCCCAGCGCTGGCGTAGCTATGGCAGCAGAAGTTAGCCGGCTTGAAAAGCTTGGGGCAAAGGCTATGCGCGTAGTGCTTGACGATCCAACGGATGTTCATACTATTGTGCAAGACCCAGAGGGCAACGAGTTCTGCGTGATGGAGCCCTTACCCGCCAGCCAGTCCAGTTGCAAGTAACACAAACGAGGCACGACCCATACGCGCGGGCAGCATACCAACCAGTTCGGCGCGGTATTACTTCGTCCGACCACAGCCACAGCTGGTCAATGTGCCTTCTTTCGTCGCCGCAGGAACTGATCACGACCAGTGGCTGCTCGGACGAATTTACCGGATCAGAGCGGTAATAGGTCGCATCTCCCGCGTGTAAGTAGTCGTTTTATAATGGACACTCGCCACCGACGCCGGAGGCCAGTTCAACCCGTAGCAAAGCGGGATCGCAAAGTCCCGCCGGGTTACATCCAACAGCCGAAGGGGGTTCAGCGGTCGACGCAACGAGTGGATGTTCCGGGCCTGAGAGTAGCTGCTCGACTGCTGCGGGAAGGTGCGGATCATGGCAATCAGCCCGCGCGCCGCCTGCCTGACGCCCAACTGCGGGAGCGCCGATCTGGTCGCCGATGCATGCTTGATCGTTACCTCTAGTGTGCCGGGCGCGTTGATTCTGGTGTGGCGAACCCGAAGTGCGGGATGCACTTCCCGAGGTTGATGCTCAGAGAGCGAAAGGATCCCAAAGTATGCGTGTAGTGCAACTGGTACGGATGCTGGCGGCGGGCGCTCTGCTGGCGACAGGCGTCTTGCATGCGGCTCCCAACGCCGCACCGGTCCGCGCGGCAGGTATCACGACGACGATCATCGATTGGGTGCCCTTCGTCCGCTTCGGCGGCATCACCTATTTACAGGCGCCCACGGCGGGCCGGCCACTCGGCGCGGCGGACCTCGGGCAGCGCTTCTCCATTGTGCGCTTCAAGGTGGCCGGTGTGGTGCATGACCCCGCCTATCACATAAAGGATGGCGATGCGGCCTTCCTGCCGATCGGGACGCCCGTCTACCGCGTCAAGAATTACGCGCCGACGTTTCGCTTGGCCGCGCGCGTAGGAGCGCGGATTGTGCTCTTCGAGGCCGATACCGACCCGCTTGCCCACAGTGGCGGCGACTTGCTCGATATAGGCGGGAAGGTGCGCGCCATCGGGATCAATAGCGCCAAGGACGGCACCACCAGGCTAGCGACCATCACCGATCCACGGATCGTGGCGCGTCTGGTAGGCGTGGTGCTGCACGGCCCAGTCGATCAGGCTCGCACAGAATCGACGAGTGCGAAGTACTTCATTACCTTCTTGCTTCGCGATGGCACAGTTATTACGCGCGCCTACTGGTTGGCATCCGGCCAACTGGCCCGCGGCATTATGACCCCGCCGGCTTTTCGCGCGGCAGTGGATCGTGCACTAAAACGGTAAGCACCTGGCTGCGCCGCCGATGGAACACCGGATGCAGGCTCATCCGTGCACGCTCAGGTATGCGCGGATGCGCCGCCGGATGCCTGCACAGGACAGTGCTGGTGCGACGCGTGCCCCTGCCGCAGACCCTGGTCCAATGCTGCCCTGAATGCAGGCGGCAACAGGATGCCGCGCCCCAGCAGGGCCGCAACCGACCAGTATGG
>JAQBPC010000054.1 GCA_028287725.1 Chloroflexota bacterium
TGGGGGGCCGTGCGCTTCCAGTTTGGCTACTCCTATGAGGATCCCGGTGAGACGATCGCCGATCTCCTGGCCCGCACCTGGGCGATCAGTGCCTTCGCCGGCGGCATGGGCGTGCTGCTGGGCGCCGGGCTGGGGATTCTTCTGGGAATTGCTGCCGCCCTACGACGTAATAGCTGGATCGATTATGTAGCCACCTTCGTCTCCGTGGTCAGTATCACGCTCCCCCCGGTTGTGATCAGCATCGGCCTCCTCCTGTTGTTCGCCGTGCTGCTGCACTGGTTTCCCGCCTCCGGCTGGAACGGCCCCTCCACCTGGGTCCTGCCCATCCTGGCCTACGCGTCTATCCCGTTCGGCCCTGTCGTGCGCTACACGCGCTCCAGCATGCTGGACATGGCAAAGCGACCCTACGTGACGGTGGCGCGAGCCAAGGGACTGCCCCCGCGACAGGTCGTCACGCGCCACATCCTCCGCAATGCCTGGCGGCCAATCATCACCGTCACCTTGCCGCTTCTGCCCGGAATCATGACCGGCTCGATCTTCGTGGAGGCCATCTTTGGGGTGCCGGGGCTGGGCCAGTTCTTCGTCCGCGCTGTCAGCAAGCGCGACTACCCGCTGGAATTGGCCTTGATCTATATCATCACCATCTTCTATGGCGTGATCTTTGTGATCTGCGACATCCTCTATGTGCTGCTCGACACGCGCGTACGCATGGCCGATCGCACCTCGGCAGTCTGACAGGTGCAGTACCGCTGCATGATGGCCAGGCGAATCTTACACGCACCAGGGGAGGCAAGATGAACCAGACAACCAGCACCGCGGATAGCGGCGCCGCGCTGGAACCCGCAACGGGGCCGCTGGGACTCGGGGAAGCGGCGCTGCCGCCATCATCGGAGGGCTGGCGGCGCAGGGCGCGCCGGTTTGCGGCCAATCCGTTGGCCCTTGCGGGCCTGGTGCTTTTCATCGTGTTTGTGGTGGCCGCGATTACCGCGCCTTTCATCACGCCTGCCAATTACGACGACACGAGCTACGTGGCGCAGACGTATGCATTCCCATCCAGCTCCCACTTCTTCGGCATCGACGCCGTGGGCCGCGACTTCTTCAGCCGCAACATCTATGCTATCCGCGTCTCGCTGGCCATCGGCCTCGGCGCCGCTCTGATCAGCGCGCTGATCGGCATCCCCCTGGGCGCTATAGCCGGTTACTATGGTGGCAAAATCGACTGGAGTGTTTCGCGCGTGCTTGAGGTCTTCCAGGTGATCCCACCGTTCATGATCGCGATACTGCTCTCCACGCTCACCGGCGGCGGCATCATCGAGCTGGTGCTGATTATCAGCTTCACCAGCTGGATGAACATGTGCCGCCTGGTGCGCGCTGACCTGCTGTCTCTGCGCGAGGAGGACTTCGTCCTTGCCGCGCACGCCATGGGCATCGGCACACTGCGCATCATCGTTCGTCACTTGCTGCCCAACGCGCTGGGACCTATTCTCGTGGCCTTCTCGCTCACCGTCCCCGCGGCCATCGCCACGGAGGCCGGCTTGAGCTTCCTTGGCGTCGGCGTTAATCCACCGACGCCAAGTTGGGGCAGCATGATCGCCGAAGGACTCTCCGACTCCACCTACTACTGGTATTTGGAGGTCTTCCCGGTGTTGCTGCTCACCCTGAGCGTGCTCAGCCTGTCGTTTATTGGCGACGGGGTGCGCGATGCCCTCGATCCGTCGGCACAGTAGCACGTGTCGCGCTGGCCGGCGCGTGCCGGGCGCCAGGACGACGAGACACGAAAGGAGGTGATGCCAGCGCAAACCTGGTGGATCGGCCGGTGAGAGTTGTTTCCGGCTGCTGCGCAGTTCAAAGCCGAGATTCCGCCATCGACGCGTCCCACTCCGGGGTACTCGTCTCAGGCGAGCCATCGTACGGAAATAATCCTACGTAATGCGAAAGGAACGCGGGTGAAGAACAAAGCAGTTCTCTTTCTGGTCCTGGCGGCCATAATCGTGCCGTTGCGGCCGGCTGTCGCCGCGACGAAATTGCCACCTAATGCGGCGCCGCAGGCCCAGCAGATCCTGCGATTGCCCAATACCGGGCCGGAAGGGCCGTATCTGGACGAGACTCTGACCATCTATAACCGGCAGGACGGCACCGACCTGATTCAGGAGCCGCTGGTAGTTACCGACGCCAGGGGCAACGTCTTCCCGACCGCGGCGACCAGTTGGTCGGTGTCACCAGACAAGCTCACATGGACGTTCCATATCCGCAAAGGCCTTGTCTGGTCCGACGGCGTGCCCCTCACGGCCAAGGACTACCTGTTCTCGTTCCGCAACCAGGCATCGCCCAAGACTGCCTATGACTTCACCTTCATCACGGAGGCGGTCCAGGACGTCAAGAACTGGGCGGCGGTCAATACCGGCAAGATGCCGCTCACCGCGCTCGGCGTTGCCGCGCCCGACCTCTACACCCTGACGATCACCACCGCGGCGCCGCGCCCCCAGCTCCCTGCTACGATAGCGTATGTCTGGGCCGAGCCGGAGCATGTGGTTAGCAAGTATGGGAACAACTGGGCCACCAGCCTGACCCACATGGTCTTCAGCGGCCCCTATATCGCGTCGAGCTGGCAGAAGGGCGTCTCGATCACCTTGACGCCCAACTCGACCTACCATGGCGTGCGCAAGGCACCCTTCAGCAAAATCACCTGGGCTATCGCCGCCGGCAACGGCATGGCGCAGTTCCAGACCGGACAGGTCGACCAGACACCCTATCTGGGAGCAGGGCAGCTGCAGGCAGCCTTGCACTCGTCGCAGAGCAAAGATGTCGTCACTCAGTCGGCGTTCGATGTCTGGTACCTGACCTACAATACATACACGAAGCCGTTCAGCGACCTGCGCGTGCGCCAGGCGTTCAATCTCGCCGTCGACCGGCAGACGCTGGCCAATGATGTGCTCAAGAACATCGCCATCCCGAACTACACGCTGCTGATGCCCGGCTACCCCGGCTATGACAAGTCGATCAAGGTGCCCTACAGCGTAAAGCAGGCCCAGCAGTTGCTGGCCGCCGCGGGCTACGCCGGAGGCAAGGGCTTCCCGTCCATCAACATCTATGTGCGTAACAGCCCGGGCGAAATCGGCTTCAGCGTCCCCGCCGCCGAGTATATCCAGTCCCAGCTCAAGACCAACCTCGGCGTCAACGTCGGGGTGAAAGTGCTCGAGCAGAAGGTTGTCACCGCCGATCTCAACCAGCACACCGCGCCGCTGGTGCTCATTGGATACAACTATGACTATGTCGGCACCAGCAACTTCATGGACCTGTTCGTGACTGGTGGCCGCCATGCCTGGTCGAATAAGCAGTACGACCAGACTGTCGCCGCGGCCGACAGTTCCTTCGACGCAAATTCGAGCAAGGCACTCTACGCGAAGGCGCAGCATATCCTGGCCGACCAGGTGCCCGCGTCCTTCCTGTTTACGCCGGTTTACCACTTCCTATGGAACCCCAAGATCGCCAACCCGCCGACCCTCCCCCAGCTGACGGACGACTGGATGCTCAACAGTTACGTCATGAAGTAAACTCAATCCGAAACCCGACCGCCGGGGCGAGCTTTGGCCCCGCGAAGACCCGTTTAGGCACACTGAGATCGCGAAAAGCGATCTCAGTGTGCGGTCACTCCGGCTGATGCGCTCACGATTGGCTTTGCTGCCGCACATTGCTCCGGTAGAAAACAGAGGAGACGATGCTTACCACCGAGAGAAACCGTATCGTCGAGGTGCGCCGTGCTTTCCCATCGCTCGACGAGATGACGTACCTGAACGTGGCGACCCATGGCCTGACACCGCAACCCATCCTCGACCGGTACCTGGAGCTCATCTCCTTGACGGCCCGCTATGGCCATATGCGCTACGACGATCAGGATGTCCCCGCATATCAGCGTGCGCGGTCCGCCGTGGCGGGTATTCTCGACGTGCCGCCCACCTGGGTTGCCTTTGGACGTAACGCCACGGACGGGATCAATCAGGTACTTGCCGGTCTGGCCTGGCAGCCGGGCGATGAAGTGATCATCTCCGACCAAGAACATCCCGCCGTATACCTCCCGTGGAATTACGGCGCCCGCCGAGGCTTCTTCACACCTAAGACGTTCACCGTCGATCCGGATCCCGCCGTCACCCTGCGAAACCTTGAGGAACAGATTACTCCCCGCACCCGCCTGATCGCCTGCAGCCACGTCAGCTCGCAGACCGGCATTCGGCTTCCGGGCCCTGCCATCTGTGCGCTCGCCCAGCGGCTCAACGACGCCGGGCGAGACCGGCCAATCCTGACCCTGATCGACGGCACCCAGGAATTGGGCCAATGGCGCGTCTCCGTGCCGGCCATCGGCTGCGATTTCTATGTAAGCAACGGGCACAAATGGCTGGGCGGCCCAAAAGGGTCGGGCATCCTGGTCGTGCGCGAACAAGCCTTTCCGTTGCTTACGCCACCCTACATGGCAGGCGGCATCGACGACTTTGAAGACCACGTCGAGGATGTGCTCAACCATCGCGACGCGCCCCGCATGTTCGAGTCGGGCACTCAGAACCTCGCCGTGGTCACGGTGCTGGCCGACCTCGTGAATTGGCTGGACAACCTGGGCTGGTCCTGGATCGAGGAGCGCGAGCGCAATCTGGCCGCGTATATTCGCGCCCAACTCCGCACCGTGCCCGGCGTCACCCTGCTCACCCCTGACGCGTGGGAACAATCGTCTGCCATCACCTCTTTTACCATGGAGGGGATGGACGCACTGCACATCCACCGCACGCTTTGGGACCAGCGCATTATTGCCCGCTGGGTGCCTGAGCGGAATGGCATCCGCATTGCCACCCCATATTTCACCATCGAGGAGGAGCTGGACCGCCTGATCAGTGCCCTACGCCGGATCCGCGCGGCGTAATACAGCGCCGGCTGCTATGCGACCCAGGCAGGCCGCTCTCGGCAGTCATGCAAATTTTGTTGGCCGGCTATGCTGCCGCGCCACTGATCGCCGTGGCCAACGCGCGAAACAGCAGCGCGGTCGAGGCCGCGCCGGGGTCTTTGTGCCCGATGCTGCGCGGGCCCAGGTTCGCGGCGCGGCCTTTGCCGGCCACCAGCGGGATGGTCGCTTCGGCGCCTTGTTCGGCGGCGAGCCTCGCTTCCTCTACGGCCGCGCCAAGGGTTGCGCCGTGTGCCAGCGCCTGACGGAGCGCCTCCACCGCCGGCAGGAAGGCATCGAGCATGGTCTTTTCGCCCACTGTAGAGCGGCCGCGCGTGGCTATGCCGGCTGCCGCCGCGTCGAGTGCCGCCAC
>JAQBPC010000092.1 GCA_028287725.1 Chloroflexota bacterium
CTACCGGTTCCGTCCTCATTGAGCGCGGGCCAGCATACCCTGATCGCCTACGGCGTGACCAGCAAGCGGCTGGCCAATAACACCGTGCAAATCGTCAAGGCGGTAGTCGGCCCGGCCACGATCAAGCTCGATCGCACGACCGCGAACCCCGGTAGTCTTGTGCAGATTAGCGGTCAGAACTTCGGTTCTAAGGAGACCGTGAACGTCTCGTTCGGCTCAACCGTCGTACTCACCGCCACAACCGCCGTTTCGGGCACCTTTGGTCCCGTTGGCTTTACCATCCCGACCAACGCGGCGCCCGGCGCCATCGCGGTGACTGTCACGGGGCAAACCTCGAAGAGCACCGCCACCTCCAGCATCACCGTGGTAGCGTTCACACCGTCGCTCAGCGTCGCGCCAACCAGCGCCACGCCGGGTACGAGTGAGACCGTCAGCGGGCAAGGCTACGCGGCTGGCGAGATTATCACCCTTGCGCTCAATGGTCAGGCGCTCACCACGAATCCATCGGTGATCAAGACCACATCGACCGGCACCTTTACGGCTACGTTTACCGTTCCGGCCACGGCGCTCTCCGGCGCCAATACGCTGGCGGCTACCGGCACTACCAGCCGGGCAAGCGCCACGGCCAGCATCACCGTGAGTCTGCCGCTCCAGTCCACGTGGTACTTCGCGGGCGGCAGCACGAACCCGGGCTATTCCACGCAAATCGCGCTCACGAATCCCAACGATCAGCCTGCAGTGGTGACCTTCTCGTTCATGTTCACCACCGGCAGCACCATGCCCTACACCACCACGGTTCCGGCCAATAGCCGGGCCACGGTCGACGTGGGCAGCGTCGTCGGGCAGAATCGTGACGTCTTCACCATGCTGACCGCCGACCGCAAGATCGGCGCCTCGGAAACACTGTTCCGCAATGGGCAGGACTTCAGCTCCACCATTGGCGCCAGTGCGCCGTTGCGCACCTGGTATCTTGCCGAGGGTTACACCGGTCTCACCTTCCATGAGTACATCCGCATCTTCAATCCCGGCACCACCGTGGCACATGCGGATATCCGACTCCTGCCGTTCAATGGGCGTGCGGCTACATCGGTCACCAAGACCGTAAATCCGAAGAGTGGCCTGATCGTCGATGTCAACAGCATCGCGCCCAACTTATCACTCTCGGCAATCGTGGACAGCGATCAGCCAGTTGTGGTCGACCGGTTGATGACCTTCGGCATCAATAGCTATGGCGCTACCGAACAGGTAGGCAGTAACACGCCTTCCAGCACGTGGCTCTTCGCCGAAGGTTCCACGCTCAACAACTTCGAGACCTTCATGACGGTTCTCAACCCAAGTACGTCACAGCCCGCGGCTGTTACGGCCACCTTCTTTGACCACGCGGGAAACGTGCTCGGTAACGACACGATCATTATCGACCCGCTCCGCCGTGGCAATATCAAGTTGAACGATTTCATCCACTCGAGTGGCATCGCGACGATTCTCACGTCCAACATTCCGGTGTTGGCGGAGCGCCCGCTCTACTTCGGCGCCCCGAATTCCAAGACGGCCGCCGCGGGCGGTAGCGATGTCTTCGGCCGCAACGGCGGCGGCGTGACCTGGCTCTTCCCCGAGGGCAACACCGGCTCGAACTTCAAGGAGTTCCTGCTGCTGCAAAACCCCAGCTCCCAGGCAGCGCCGGTCACCGTTCGCTTCTATCAGACCAACGGCAAAACGGTCGACTACAGCGTCGTGCTACCGGCGAAGAGCCGCGCGACCGTCGACGTGCTCAAGGACGTTCCTTCACTAGCCGCGGGCACGCATAGCGCCCTGGTCAGCTCTACCAGCGGTGTGCCGATCATCGCCGAGCAGAGCATCTATAGCGACAACTTCACCAAGGGTGACGGCGAGGCCGGCATCGCCCAGTAAGCCCACGCTTCGCTTTGACGCGGACTTGCGATGGGCCGGCAGGAATATTCCTGCCGGCCCATCGACGTCGTAATATTCGTTTTCCCATCGGACGGTAACGCTGCATCTGGTATTGTGCTCGAAGAGTTTGTGACCCGCTTGACGTCCATCCCGACGAAAAAAGGAAGATACTATGCGTAAAACCCTCATCATATTGTCGCGGCTGGCTGCCCTTATCTGCCTATCCGCGCTCCTGCTACCCACCGCACACGGCACGGCCCAGGCCAAGCCGGCAAGCGTGCCCGTGGCCACCGTCTCGCTTACCACGGGTGCGCCTGCCGGCCGCTATACCGTGGGGCAGCCGGTCTCCGTCACGGTCTCGCAGACAAATCCGAGCAGCACCTCTCGCACCTACACGCGGTCCGAGACCTTAACCGACTATTTTGGCGTCACGACCAATCTGCTGACCGATACGATTACCCTCGCACCTGGCGGCAGTATCGCCGGCACCGTGCCGGTACCGATCAACGGGGCCGGCTACTATGAGTTTCACTTGACTCTGACCGACCAGGCGAGCAACCAGCAAGTCACGGCCACTGCCTCAATCGGCGTCATGCGCCCTCAGCCCACTGGCCTGGACACACAGTCCGCATTCGGCACCAGCGGGAGTCTCACGCAAGCCTATGGCGGTGATCAACAAACAATCGCAAACGCTGCCGCAGCCATGGCGGCTGCCGGCATTCGCTACGATCGCGAGGAGCTCAACTGGCAGGTGATTGAGCCAAAGCCGGGCAGTGGCCAGTTTAGCTTTGCCCGTACCGATGCGGCAATCATCGCCGCGCACAATGCCGGCATACAGGTGCTGGGCCTCCTCTCCTATTGGGGCAATCTGCCGCAGCCGGATACCACTCAGACCATCAGCGGCACCGACCGCATCAACACGATTACCGGTTGCAGCAAGGGCCCTGTCTGTGCCTACACCTCCGCCGGCAATAACCTGTATGCCGCGTTCGCCGCGGCCACGGTGAACCATTACAAGCCCGGCGGTACCCTTGCACAGCAGCAAGGCTGGAACGATGGGTACGGTATCACCGATTGGGAAGTCTGGAACGAGCCCTCCACCATCGCCTTCTGGCGCCACGATCTCCTTGGGTACCAAAGTCTCTTCGCGAACCTCTACAAGGCCGCATCCACCGCCGTTCGTCAGGCAGACCCAAAAGCGAAAGTGATGTACGACGAGAGCGGCCCAACGATCGATGCCGCAATCAAGGCCGCAGGCGCCACGTCCGAGACATCGTCGGTCCATAGCTACAGTGGCGGACTTGATCCGGATTCGGCGTTGGCCTCTCCCACGCTGCCTCGTGGCGGCCAGGGTACCGCGCCGGCCGCGATCAGCTCGATCGTGGCGCAAGGCAAGCCGGTATGGATTACCGAGACGGGTTATGTCACCGACGGCACGGTAACGCCGCACCAACAAGCGCAGTATCTGGTTCGCTCTTATGTCGACTTCCTGGCGGAAGGCGTGAAGAAAAACTTCTGGTTCAAGTTCCACGAGGACGCGCCCGGCGGCGAGAATCTCTACGGCATAACCAACCAGAATCTCTCGCCAAAGCCCGCCTACATTGCCTACGCCACCATGGCGCGGCATCTGCAAGGCGCCACGTTTGCCGTATCCGCCTCGGTGGGCTCCGCCGTGCGCGCAATCCTGTTCACTCGGACGGACGGCGCCACCGAGGCCGTGCTCTGGAGCACGGCGGAGAACGGCTCGATGCTCATCCCAGCAAACGCCGGCCAGGGAATGACCGCCGACGATAGTGCCGATAATCCGACCGGCCAGACGAGCCCTGCCGGCGTGAACGTGCCACTCTCCGGCGACCCCGTGTACCTGACCGTTCCGAACACCACGCCGGCGCGGCTTGCCGGGCTTTTGCAACACGCACTCATTAGCGGTATCAACCCGGTGGGCGTGCAGGTCAGCCAAGCGCCCGGCCTGAGCAATGGCTTGCCGAACGTGAAGGCAACGGTCTCTGCCCGTATCAACCTGCCGATCAGCGGCACGGTCACCCTGGCCCTGCCCAACGGCTGGACCACTCCCGCATCGAGCCAGCGCTTCCCAACGCTGCAGCCTGGCCAGTCCGTAACCCTGAACTTCCGCCTCAACGGCGAGGTCAATCACCTGGACGACCATATCAGCGCAACCGCCAGAACGACGACTGGCCTCTTCAGTATCAGTAACGCGCCGGTAACTCCGTATGTCCTGACCTACGGCCACCCCACGATCGACGGCACGCTGACGACCTGGGCTACCGCCTCGGTCGCCAACCTGATCGATCTGCGGCCTGACCAGGTCGTGGGAATCCCCGGGTGGACGCCGCAAAACCTGTCGGCGCGTGTCTATACCATGTGGGACGAGCACTACTTCTACCTGGCGGAGAATGTCACCGATCAGACGTTCGACTACGCGCCTATTGGCTACAACATGTACAAGGGCGACTCAATCCAATACGGCTGGGGAATGGACGCCAATGCCTATCTCCGAGACTCCGGTACCAACCGGTACAACGTCACGGCGGGCCTTACCCACCAGGGACCGGCCACATTCCAATACAATCTGCTGGGCCCCTGGCCGGACATGAAGGTCTCCATCAAGCCCGACCCTGCTACCGGCCACCTGATCTACACCACCGCGGTCCCCTGGAGTCGGCTCGGAAACTATGCCCCGAAAGTCGGCAACCAGTTCGCGTTCAACCTGATCACCAACCAGAACGAAAATGGGAGCCGCATCGGCTGGATCCAGTTTGCTCCCGGCATCGGCATCGGCTTCCGCCCCAGCCAATGGCCGCTCTGGATGATCATCGGCAGCAATCCCGCGGCGGGCCTGCGTCTCGGCGGCCTGATTTCACCAACGCGGGGAACGGTCAGCTTTACGCTGCCGACGGCCTCGGGCTTGCTGGTCATTCACAACGGCGGCATGCGAGCGATCCAGCTTTCCATTAATGGCGCTTCGGTCACCTTTGGGCCTGGGGGCAACAAGCTGTCGCCTTTCGGCGATACCAGCCTCGATATCACGCGCTACGTGCACCCCGGCGCCAACACCGTTCTAGCGCAGGGCGTGGGCGCCTCACGCGCATCGGCGGCAGTACTCTCGTTCTTCCAGTAGAACTCTCGTAGACCGTCTCAAGGAATGCCAGGGGATCGCATACCGGTCCCCTGGCAAACTACAAGCACTTCGATGACTGAGCCGCCAAGAGTGGCGGCATCTCGCCATTATCGCGGTTGCCATTGCGGCCCATCCACACGGCCCCTGCCGCAGTCCGTACACTGAGTGTAGGCTACCCGCCCGGCTCAGCGCCGAGCGCCGTCGCCGTCTACTGTCGATGTACGAAGGGATGAGACCGTGAGGCCGAACGAGGTAAAGCGGAAGTTAGCTGCCGGCGGGAACGTGCTGGGCGTCTTCGTAGGGTTTGATTGCCCTGCTCTGGTGGAAGTGTTCGGCTACAGCGGCTTCGACTATGTGCTGCTCGACGGCGAGCACGGCCCAATTGACCCGGGTCATATCGAGAACATGGTGCGCGCGGCCGAGGTAAGCGGCGTCACACCACTCGCTCGCATCACCCAAAACACCCCGCAGACCATCCTCCGGTTCCTGGACGTGGGCACTCAAGGCGTCATGGTCCCCTGGTGCCAATCCGCCGACGAAGCACGCGCTGCCGTGCAATCCGCAAAATACCATCCCGAGGGCCGTCGCGGCCTCGCCGGTGTCCGGGCCGCCCGCTACGGTGTCGGCATGAAGCTGACCGACTACATTCCGCAGGCCAATGCCGAAACGATGGTGATCGTGCAGATCGAGACGCTCGCCGCCGTGAAAGCGCTGCCGGAGATGCTGGAAGTGCCCGGTGTCGATGTCTTCTTCATCGGCCCCAACGACCTGTCACAATCACTCGGCTACCCTGGCCAGCCGGAAGTACCTGCCGTGCAAGAGGTTATCGACGGTGCCATAGCGCAGATCCTCGGCGCGGGGAAGACCGCCGGAATCATGGTGCGGGATGCCGCGGGCATTCGCCGCTATCGCGACCAGGGTGTGCGCTTCATCTCCATCGGCTCCACCAGTGTCATTGCCCCCGCGGCGCGATCGCTGGTAGCAGCGATCAAGGAGTAGGCTCGCCCTCGCATTCCCGTAGGGCCTGCGCCTGAAGGCGCATGGCAGGGACAACGCCGGATAAATCCGGTTGCCGGTGTTCACGCCTCCGAATGGCAGGGGTACGCCGGCTGAAGCCGGTTGCGGTGCGGCCCGCAACCGGCTTCAGCCGCCCCGTTTTCTACCATACGGTTTCAACCGGAGGTCCCACTTTCCATCACGGGGGGCCCCGCGTGACCTATCAGAGCGCCGCGCGCACTCGCGCCGTGAGGTCCTGGTTGGAGATACCGGCCGAGATCCCGAAGCGCACGATACCTTTACGGTCGATCACATAGAACGTCGGGAAGACGGGTCC
>JAQBPC010000140.1 GCA_028287725.1 Chloroflexota bacterium
AGCTTCGTCCACGCGCGGAGCCGGTCACTGCCAGCCCGATCCACTCGAAGCTGGCGACCCTGCGCGTGCATGGGCTGCGGCCTGCATACCTGGTGTGTAGTTGGCCATAGCCAGCACTTCAGGTCGACTGGAAATGTTGCTGCGCCGGCAAGTACCAGCATTGGCCCGGCAGCTTGCGCCACCGAGCCAATGCTGGTGTGCCTCATTGATGCGGCGTGCTCCAAGTCGGGAACAGGCGCGGCTGTTAAGACCGACGCCGCATCACTTTCGCACGTGATGAACCAAACCTCCGCAGTAGCCTCTGCAGACCTATCAGAGGTTGCCGCAGCTAATAACCGTGAACTCTGTGAGGGTGACGCCAGGACCAATGTGTACGTTGATGTGATCCATCTTGTTAGCGAATGTACCTTTGACCATGGTGGTGGAAGTACCAACGCCGTTAGACGCCGCCACGACGTTGGTCAGCGGAGCAATGACCGGCGTGTTCTGGCTGCATGTACCAGAGTGAATATGTGCCGGGTGGCTGCTCATTGGTATCAGATTTTTGACCGTGATCTTCACCGTTGTCATGCCGCTCGTAGAGTCGTACGTTAGCGCGGCAGTCCCTGTCGCCCCGCTGAAAGCGACCTGTGCCAACATGACGTTCATGGTGGTTGTCGCCGCAGACGAATGCTGCACCGCCACGCCACCGGCAATCAGCGTCCCGGTAGCAATGAGTGCCAAAAATCGCTTGAGCATGCTGAGTCCCCTTTTCTTGCCGCGCACCAGACCGACACCCGTTCCCAAATTCACCATAGCAGGATCGCGGTAAGGCACACACAGCGTGCTTTGCGCCCGGTATAGCTCGTTTCCTTGCATGCGTCATCGTGAGCACATTGGCCGGCGAACTGTTGTTGAGACGCGGGCTGCTTCCGACATAGGTCGCACTTGATGAAGGCTGCGCTCGCCCGCGCCAGGGCAGTCGAGCCGCGGATCAATGCAGTTGGGAGTCGTTAGTTTGGAGGCGCTGGCGGCCGCGCACCGGGCGGAGGCGCGTTATGCTGGTCGCAGGCCCTGTCCGCGCGCAGTCGAAGGCATCCCAATGGTGATCGATGAGGAAACCCCGATCAAGAGGCACTAATAGATACCTGTACCAACCGTTTGA
Source organism: Chloroflexota bacterium (assembly GCA_028287725.1). GTDB lineage: Bacteria > Chloroflexota > UBA5177 > JANWHV01 > JANWHV01 > JANWHV01. Next base: position 1,145 of record JAQBPC010000140.1, read on the forward strand.
GCATGAAGGTCTTGCGGCACCAGGCTCTCACCAATTGAACGGTGAGAGCCCGTTCATCTCAGACGATCGATTGCTTTCTCGTCTGCCCTACTGCACCTTCCCACGGCCGGCGACCTGCCAGATCGCTTCCACCTGGTCGCCGCGCACGGCTGCCACACGATCGTGGAGGTTCATGCAGACACAGGCATGGTTGGGGATGACCTGCAGGCGGGTGCCGATGGGGAGGTGCGTGCCGGCCGGCACTTCCATCATCCCGTGCTCTTCGTTCAGCTTAACGATCGAGAAGTCGGGGTGGCCGCGCACCACGCCAAAGCCGGGCGATCGCACGGCAGCATCGCTGCTGAAGGTTTTGGAACCCCCATCGATGATCGCCCGTGTAGCCGTGGGCCGGCTAACCACCGTGACTTGCACGGTAAGCGCGCATTGATCGAGGTTGCTCCAGCCCATGACTACTTCGGTGCGGTCTGAGAAGACATACGTGCCGGGGCGGATCTCGGTGACACCCTTGATCTGTGCGGCGTATGGGCCGGAAGGCGTGCCGCCGACTGTCAGCTCCGGCACCGCGAAACCCTTGGCGCGCAACATCTCGGCAATGCCGACCAGGTGCCGCCCTTCCTGGAAGCCGATTTGCTTCACCCCGTCGATATCGGGCGCGGCACTGGAGTGCCCGCCGTAACCCATGAGTCCCACCAGGTCTACGCCGGGCAACGATTCCATGCGCCTGGCGAGCTCCAGCACCTGCTCCGGAGACTGCAGGCCGGTCCGCCCCGCGCCACTGTCCACCTCCAGGCGAACACGGATGCGGATGCCGTGCCGCGCGGCGGTACGAGAAATGCCCTCGACGACTTCCAGGGAGTCGGCGGCGACGCGGACAGTAATCCTGTCGGCGAGGCGACAGAGTCGCTCCCACTTCTGCTCACCCCACAATGGATAGGCGATAAACAGGTTGTCGAATCCCTTGTCCGCGAACATTTCGGCTTCGCCGAGCTTCGCCACTGTCAGGCCCGGGCTGCCCGCGGCAAGCTGCATGCGGCCAATCTCTGGGGTCTTGTGGGTTTTGGCATGCGGGCGCAGATCCACCCCGGCGGCTTTGGCGATGGCGGCCATCCGCTGGATATTCGCGTCGAGCCGATCTACGTCGATCAGCAGAGATGGGGTTTCGAGCTCGGCTATGTTCGTCACTGAAACCAATGGTCAGACCTCGTCTTTCATCGCACTTGAGCCTGGCATGGCCGGATAATCCCATACGGCATAGACGCCGTCAAGCCGGCCAGGTTTTCTCGAGGTGTCCGCGCGATTGGCAGTCTATGACGTGCTATGGAGCCGCGCTTGCCGGGGCGTGCGCTCACCTGCTATACATGGCAAGAATCCCCAACAGCACTGAAGCGTACTGCCATCGAGGCGGTGGTGGCTACAAGGAGTAGCAATGAAGTCCGATATCGAGATCGCCCAAGAGGCAACGCCGCGCCCGATTACCGAGATTGGCGCCGAGGCCGGACTTCTGGCCGACGAGCTGGATTTGTATGGTCGCTACAAGGCCAAAGTGCTGCCGGCGGCCTTCGAGCGGCTGCGCGACGTGCCGAACGGGAAGCTGGTCATCGTCACCGCGATCACGCCGACTGTCGCCGGCGAGGGGAAAACCACCACCACGGTGGGGCTCGGCCAGGCGCTCTGTGCAATCGGGAAGCGCGCGGTGGTGACCCTGCGCGAGCCGGCCATGGGCCCGGTGTTCGGCGTGAAGGGCGGCGCGGCGGGCGGCGGCTACTCGCAGGTTATCCCGATGGAGGACATCAACCTGCACTTTACCGGTGATTTCCATGCCATTACCGCGGCAAATAACCTCCTCGCGGCGCTGATCGATAACCATTTGCAGCAGGGCAACGCCCTGGGCATTGACTCGCGCCGCCTCACCTGGCGCCGCTGCCTGGACGTCAACGATCGCTCGCTGCGCGCGGTGATCACCGGACTGGGCGGCGCGACACAGGGCGTGCCGCGTGAAACCGGCTTCGACATCACACCAGCCTCCGAGATCATGGCAATCTTTTGCTTGGCCGAAGACCTGACTGATCTCTCGGAGCGGCTCGGCCGGATCGTAGTAGGCTTCACCCGCGCGGGCACGCCGGTGCGGGCCGCCGATCTCAACGCGCAGGGCGCCTTAACGGTGCTGCTCAAGGACGCGCTCAACCCGAATCTGGTGCAAACGCTCGAGGGCGGGCCGGCACTCGTGCATGGTGGCCCGTTCGCCAACATTGCCCATGGCACCAACACGATCCGCGCCACCCGCCTGGCACTGAAGCTCGGCGAATATGCCCTGGTCGAGACGGGCTTCGGCGCCGACCTTGGCTTTGAGAAGTTCTGTGATATCGTCGCCCGGCAGAGCGGCCTTACCCCAGACGCCGCCGTGGTGATCGCGTC
>JAQBPC010000210.1 GCA_028287725.1 Chloroflexota bacterium
TCTCTATGGCATGATCTGCCCTCATGGTATCCGTTACGGGGAGCAGGCAGACCTCACGAGCGTATCGTGACCGGGCGACTGACGCTCCAAGCTGAATGTCGGAGCCGCAAAATTGGCGCCCACCCCACCTGGAGGCAGGGCGCCAATTTCACGTCATTCCGCCTCGCCCACGGTAGGGCGAGAGGCGATGACTTCGCTCTTCATCCTAACCCGAAAGTGTCCGGATCGTCTTCTGGGAACGAGCGTCAGGGGCGGAGGCGACGGAATAATTTCGCTAGTTTTTTGTCTACGATGGGCGCCACGTCCTTCGCTTTGGCCTGGCCTGCGGTCACGGGGCTAAACTCGTTGTTGATGATCGTACGGATCCGGTCATACGCGACGAGGTCGTTCTGAATTGATAGATGGCCATGCTTGAGCGATCCATCGAAGACCGTCTGCACATCCTGCGGCTTCATGTTCTTGAATTGCGTACGCCACTGGGTAAGCAATTCGGTATGCGGTACTGGCGTGTTGGTGGCCTGCATGTATTCGCGCGCGCCCTGGGTTGTGGTGAGATATTTGATGAACTTCCAGGCGGCATCCGGGTTCTTGCTCCGACTTGAGAGCAGCCACGGATCGGCGTAGATTCCACCCTTGTTGGAGTTCATGCCGGGAAGCGCCGCGGCGCCCCACTTGAACGGCACGGTGTTGTAGGTGTAGAAGCCCCAGATGCCGGTAAGCCGAAAGGCAATGCGCCCGGTGAGGAACGGGTCGTTGCCTGCGCTGCCGCTGAGCGCGTTCTGCACGGCGGGCGAGGGCGCCACCTTGTGAACGTAGATTAGATCGGCGAGCGCTTGCATGGCGCCGATCGCCTCCGGTGTGTTCCAATGGCTCTGGTGGGGTACGCCCTTTCCGCTGTAGACGTCCTTATCCCAGACGTCTCCACCCCACAACCAGACAAACTCATCGAGGCAGCCGAGGTCGGCGAATACTCCGTATACCGCTTTGCTTGGGTCGTCGAAATGTTTCGTCACCTTCTTTGCCGCCGAGACCATGGCGTCCCAGTTCCAGCTTTTGTCATCCCAGCTTACCGGTGGGTGGGGCACGCCCGCCTTGTCGAGCAGGTCCATATTGTAGAAGCAGTAGGTACCGCCCAGCATGAGCGGAATACCGGTTTGCCGCCCATTCCACTTTCCGTAGTCGAGCGCTCCCGGATAAAAGTCCGCGTATTCCTTCCGATCGCGATTCAGGTATGAGCCGATGTCGGAGGTGAGTCCTCGCCAGGAGTAGTCGACGAAATCACTCGGTCCCCATTGGCTCCAAACGTCGGGCGGGTTGCCGCCAATGAGCATATTGGAGAGCTTCAAGTCGAAGTTTTGGTTGGGATTCGAGACGATAATCGGCTTTATTTTGATGCCGGGGTTCGCTTTCTGGAAGCGGGGGATAGCAACTTTCTGCTCCCACACATTCTCCGACTGTGTGACGCGGACCAGCCAGGTAAGCTCGGCATTGGAGGCTTCCGCCACATCTTTCGTGGAGAGTCCAGCACCAGCAGCAATCCCAAGTGCCGCCGCAGTCGAGGCTTGCAAGAAACGACGCCGCGCAATACGAGAATCGTACATACCTTAACCCCTTTAACGACGAACTCGAGAACCGGTGTGCTCGAGTAATAACGAGGGCCCCACGCTTCTGGCCTGAGGTTGATCGGTCTTGGACGCAATTCCCCCCTTCATCGGTTGGAGCTCAACTTGACTACCCCTTCACCCCGCTGACGACAATTCCCTGGATGAAGAAGCGCTGAGCAAAGAAGAAAAGCAGGACGCAAGGCAGAACTGTCACCAGCGAGGCGGCCATCAATTGGTGCCAGGGAATCACAGTTCCAGGGCGGCCAATGAACGACGCAAGTCCAAGCGGCAGTGTAAAGTGGTCCGGCGAGTTCAGGTAAATCAGCGGCGCGAGGTAATCGTTCCAGTTGTAGGTGAAGGAAAAAATGGCCACGCTCGCCAGCACCGGCTTGGACAGCGGCACGATAATCCGGAAGTAGATGGAGAAATAGCCACAACCATCAATCTCGGCCGCCTCGTCCAGTTCTCGGGGTATCGTCATGTAGAACTGGCGCACAAGAAAGATGAGGAATGCGCTGCCGAACCATGGCGGCACTATCAGCGGCAGAAAGGTATCGATCCAGCCAAGGTTCTTGAACAGCACATACTGCGGGATCACCAATACGGGAAATGGAATCAGCATCGTGCTCAATAACACGATGAAGAGCCAACGGCGTCCCGGTCCGCGTAGACGAGCAAAGCCGAACGCGACGAACGAATTCGTCACGACCTCGCCGACGAGGATCGTTAAGGACACAATGGCTGAGTTGCGCGCGAACGTGCCAAACGGCAAGGAGGTCAGCGCATCTGGGTAGTTCTTGAACTGCAACGTCGTGGGAATCCAAACCGGCGGGAAGGCCAGGGTTTGGTTAAGGGTTTTCAGTGATGTGGATAGCATCCAGAATACCGGCGCCAAAAAACACAGTGCGCCAATTGACATAACCAGCAGGGCGACTGCCTTGCCGATAAACTTGCGGCCCGTCTTCCCCTGCTGAGCGGCCTCGAGAAGTCGGATGCTTGCGTCGCTACGGCTATCCACGTTCAGCGCCCTCATAGTACACCCACAGGCGCGACGACACGAGCAAAATGATGGTCAGGAGGAACACAAGCACGAAGAGGATCCACGCCATGGCCGAGGCATAGCCCATATCAATTGTGGAGCCGCCGAAGGCAGTCTGCCATAAATAATAGACGTAGAAGAACGTGGCATAATGCGGGCCGCCCTGCGTCATAACCGAGGCCTGCGTGAAGGTCTGGAAGGAATTGATGATCCCGGTAATCAGGGTGAACAGCAGAACCGGACTGATGCCAGGCAGCGTGATGTGCCAGAAGCGTCTCACGGCATGTGCGCCATCGAGGCTTGCCGCCTCATAGAGCTCGGTTGGTACTCCTTGCAGACCAGCCAAGTAGAGAATCATCGAGCCACCCACGCTCCACAGGCTCATCAGCACGAGAGATGGGAGCGCCCATTGCTCGCTGAACAACCACTGCGGGCCGCGAATGTGGACAAAGTTCCAGAGCGCCCAGTTCAAGATGCCGAAGGCAGGGTTCAGGATCCACATCCACAGCACGGCGACCGCGACGCCGGAAACGACACTCGGCAGGTAATAGATGGTTCTGAAGAAGGCGATGAAGGGGACTTTCATGTTCAGCAACATCGCCATGCCCAGGGCGACCATGATGCCCAACGGCACGCTGACCAGCGAATACACTGTGGTTACCTTCAGCGACTGCCAGAAGAGGTCATCGCTGGTGAGATCGAGGTAGTTCTGCAGGCCAATAAAGCTCGGGGGGCTCAGCACGTCGTAGGTGGTGAGACTAAAGTAAAACGACGCGACGATCGGACCTGCGAGGAAGATCAGGAAGCCGAGAATCCACGGGGAGATGAAGATATAAAAGAACAGGCCCTCTTTACGCGTTCGACTAAGGAAGGGGCGACGTGCATTTGGTGCCACGCGTGCCAATGACTATTCCCCCAAGGAAACGCTCGCACCGCGGCACTGAATCCGCAGCGTGTGCGACCAGGCTGAATCAATCGGCAACTTTGCCTGAATCATCGTCCTTCCCTACACGGGATCTCCA
>JAQBPC010000216.1 GCA_028287725.1 Chloroflexota bacterium
GGGCTGCATATGTCGCCTGTATCCGCACCATTCTAGCGCATCGCCGTGTTGTAGCTCGACCGGGAAATTCGACAAAGCAACGCCGAGCCGGCACGTGACGACGCCGAAGGGTCGTCCGAGCGCGGACGACCCTTCGCATGCCCTGCCTCGCTCGAGCCGGTTACGCCGTCACCGGCACCTTAGGCAGCAACGCGATGTCGCTCAGGGCTCGCTGAATCTCGGCGTCCGGCAGCTCGTAGTCGACCATCTCGCCTGAGAGATACGAGTCCCAGGCAGCCATGTCGAAATGGCCGTGACCGCTCAGGTTGAACAGGATCGTCCGGGCGGTGCCCTCTTCCTTGCAGCGGAGCGCCTCGTCGACCGTGGCGCGGATGGCGTGCGTCGCCTCGGGCGCGGGGATAATCCCCTCTGTCTGTGCGAATTGCAAGCCGGCCTCGAAGCAGGCGCGCTGAGTATGGGCCTGGGCTTCGATCAGCTTGAGATTGTAGAGATGGCTCACGAGCGGGCTCATCCCGTGGTAACGGAGACCGCCGGAGTGAATGCCGGCAGGCATGAAGTTATGGCCCAGTGTGTGCATCGGCATCAGCGGCGCCAGGCCGCCAGTATCGCCGAAGTCGTAGGCGTAGACGCCGCGCGTGAGGGTGGGGCAGGCTGCCGGCTCGACCGCGATGATTCGGATATTCTTTCCTGCCAACTTCTCACGCACGAAGGGGAGCGCTATGCCGCCGAAGTTGCTACCGCCGCCCGTGCAACCAATGACAACGTCCGGGTAGGCGCCGGCCATGTCAAGCTGGTCAATCGCTTCCAGGCCAATGACCGTCTGATGCAACAGCACATGATTGAGCACGCTGCCCAGTGCGTACTTGGTGTCGTCGCGGGTCGCGGCGTCCTCCACCGCCTCGCTGATCGCGATCCCCAGGCTGCCGAGCGAATCCGGCTGCTCAGCACGGATTTTGCGGCCAATCTGGGTATCCTCGCTCGGACTGGCTACCACCGAGGCGCCCCAGGTCTGCATCATCGCGCGGCGGTACGGCTTCTGATCGTAGCTAATCCGCACCATGTAGACCTTGCACTCGAGGTCGAACAGCTTGGCGGCAAACGCTATCGAGCTGCCCCACTGGCCGGCGCCCGTCTCGGTGGCGATGCGCTTCACACCCTCGGCCTTGTTGTAGTAGGCCTGTGGCACGGCGGTGTTTGGCTTGTGGCTGCCGGCCGGGCTCACGCCTTCGTACTTGTAGAAGATGCGGGCCGGGGTATCGAGCGCCTGCTCCAAGCGGTGCGCGCGATAGAGCGGGGTAGGCCGCCAGAGACGGTAAGCGGCCCGCACTTCCTCTGGAATCGCGATGAAGCGCTCGCCGCTCACCTCCTGCATGATCAACGACATCGGGAAGAGCGGCGCAAGATCGGCGGGACCAATCGGCTGGCCGGTGCCGGGATGCAGCGGGGGTGGAGGCGGCGCCGGTAAGTCGGCCATGATGTTGTACCAGGCCTCTGGCAGCCGGGATTCATCCAGCAGAAACTTCGTTTGCTCAGCCATGATGCGGCTCCTCACTGCTCGCTGGCGGCCTCCTGCCTACGTGGCGCCATGCCACCGCGGCCGCTCTATCGAGAGGATACACGGTTGATCAAGGCGATGCCCGCGGCCACCGCCAGCAGCCCAATGCCATCGCGCAGGCCGAACGGCTCGCCCAAGAGCAGCGCAGCCAGGCCCAAGCCAAAGATGGGCGTGAGGAAGTAATACGCGCTGACGACGCTGGCCTCGCCGCGTTCCAGCAGCCAGAACCAGAGCAGCGAGGCGCCGATGCTGATCGCAAACACCAGGTAGACGGCGGACCAGAGTAACGGTGCGTCGAGATGCACCCGCTCCGGATGCTCGACCAGAAGTGCCGGCAGCAGTGCCAGTCCGGCAGCGCTGAGCTGCACCGCGTTGATTACCAGCGGATGCTCGCGCGGCGACCAGCGCTTGTACACGATGGTGCCGCAGACCAGACATATCACGCCAACCACGGCCAGTGCCATGCCGCCGGCGGTATCGACCTTGCCGCCTCCTCCCAGCCGTGCGCCCATCACAAAGACGACGCCACCGAAGCCGAGCACCAGTCCCAGCACTTTGCCGGGTCGCAGCCGCTCGCCCAGCAGGCGCGGCGCCATGAGCGTCAGCAGCAGTGGATTGAGAGCGGCAATAATCGAGCCCATGCCGGCGGACATCTGACGCGTTGCTTCGTAGCTGAAGCCCAGATAGAGGCCCGAGTTGAGCAGCCCAAAGAGAGCTAGCCGCAGCCAAGCTTGCCTGCCGCGTGGCGCCGGCAAGCCGCGCAGACATGCCAGGGCAGCCAGCAATCCAGCGGCGATCAGGAAGCGGATGCAGAGTAGGCTGAGCGGCGGACTGTGCTGAACACCCACCCTCGTAGCGATGAAGGCGGAGCTCCACAGCAGAATGTAGAGGAGCGCCACGCAGGTGACCACCAGGGGCCGCACGGCACGCGTCTGAGGGGCACTCCCAGATACGCTCCCGTCGTGCTTATCCGCCATGCCGCCCTTATCATCGGTGTGCCGCGCGCCCAACCTCGCGGTTCCTTCGCCCCGTCATAGTAGCCGGTGCGGCGCGGCGTCGGGAAGGGAGCGGCAACCCGCGCCATTCGTCAGAAGGATCCAGGTATGCGAAGGACCGGACTTCCCGTACCCTAAAGATCATTCGGCTGCTACGCAAAATGAACGATGCGCGTAGGATCGGGCTGGAGATAGATCGACCCAATGGGAAATTGGCGTAGAATCGATATGCGGACTGATATCGAGAGGAGAAGGCGATGACCACGGTCCTATCCAAGCCGACGACATCTATAGATACCATTGAGCAGCTGCTGGGTGACCGGCGTGACCTGCTGAGCTATAAGGCAAAAGTCTCCAGCGACACGCTGCATCTACCCGGACCCGACTTCATCGACCGGGTGGTCGCCAGCACGGATCGCTCACCCCAGGTGCTTCGCAGCATGCACCAGCTCTTCAACACCGGCCGCCTAAGTGGCACGGGCTACATGTCGATCCTGCCGGTGGATCAGGGAATCGAGCATTCCGGCGGCGCGTCGTTCGCCCCCAATCCCGCCTACTTCGATCCGGGCAACATCGTGAAGCTGGCGATTGAGGGAGGTTGCAACGCGGTCGCGTCTACATTCGGCGCGCTCGGCTCCGTGGCACGGCAGTATGCCCACAAAATTCCCTTCATCGTCAAGATCAACCATAACGAGTTCCTGACCTACCCCAACAAATACGATCAGATTATGTTCGGCACGGTCAAGGAAGCCTGGAACATGGGCGCCGCGGCCATCGGGGCCACCATCTACTTCGGCTCGCCCGAGTCGACGCGGCAGATCCAGGAGGTCGCGGTCGCATTCCAGCAAGCGCACGAGCTGGGCCTGGCGACGATCCTCTGGTGTTACCTGCGCAACCCGGCCTTCGTGCATGACGGCACTGACTACCATCAGGCAGCAGACCTCACCGGCCAGGCCAACCACCTGGGCGTCACTATCGAGGCGGACATCATCAAGCAGAAGCTGCCGGAGACCAACGGTGGCTATAATGCCCTGAAGTTCGGGAAGACGAGCAGCAAGGTCTACTCCGAATTGACCTCCGACAACCCCATCGATCTGACCCGCTATCAGGTCATGAACTGCTACATGGGCCGAGCCGGCCTGATCAACTCGGGCGGCGCCTCGGCAGGCGCGACGGACCTGGCGGAGGCCGTGGTTACCGCGGTGGTGAATAAACGGGCCGGCGGGACCGGGCTGATCTCTGGACGCAAGGCATTCCAACGCCCCATGGCTGAAGGCGCGCAGCTCCTCCAGGCCATCCAGGATGTGTATCTATGCCAGGAAGTAACCATCGCCTAAGCAAGGCTGTTGTTGGGGCATGGGGATCCCATCGAAGATTTTCACGGAATCCGTAAGGGGGCAGCCGGCGTGCGGACAGTTCGCATGCCGGCTGCCTTTGCATGGCGACCGGAACAAAGCTGGCCCGAGTCATGAGGTACATTGAGCGGCCAGCGAAGCGGATCCAAAAGAAAACTGACAGTCCTCTCTATGCCCCTTAGCGAACCTTAAAGTAGCTGCCGTTGCTCCGGCCAAAGACCTCCGGGAAGTACGACTGCTCAATGTGCGTCGGCAGGGTATGGAACACGCCTTGCGTGGTGAGGTGGATCAGATACGTGTACTGGTAGGTGCCGGCCGGCAGGAAGCCCACGAACAGCACCGTGCGGTTGTCGCGCAAATCCGTGTGCGTGACATACCAGGAGAGGTTCTGAGTGCCCGGCGGGATCTTCGACGTGTTGTTGATCTGCGCAAGCTGCGAGGTGGTTTGCAGGCTGCTGTCCACCGCTTCGGCGCCCGCCGGGAGCGGATCTTGCAGGGTCAGGTAGAATAGGTCCTGCGGAGCGGTGATGCGAAGCTGCACGCGGATCGTGCTCCCCAGCGATGCGCTCTTCCCATCGGCCGTCAAGTACTTGCGGGTTACCCCCACACCCTGGCTAACCGGGTTGATGCGGTCAACCGGGCGGAAGTACTGCAACCGGATAACGTAGGTGAGCTTGCCGTTCCCTGGCCGCACATCGCGGCCTATGACAACAGCCTGCTTGCTCCCCGCGGGCGCCGCTGGGCCAAGCGTCTGGGTCAGCGTTGTGGTCTGGGCCAGGTTCGTGGCATCGACCTTCCCAGATCCCCACAAGCTGCTATTCAGGTGCACTGTGTAGTGATAGTTCGCATTCAGCTCGCCGCTGCTGAAGACATAATCGACCAGGCCGCGGAGTGCGACCGCTGTTGCGTTGGTGCTCTCCCAGGCATTCACCTTACGCGCCGCCATCAGCCAGCGGACCGCGCCTGCCACGAGGGGACTGTGGGGCTGCATCGTGTTGAGCACGTCCAACACGATCGCGGTGGTGGAGATGTCGCTATTCAGGGCAGCCCAGTCGTAGCTCGCCTCGTCCCAGTGAGTGCTCGCGGCGCTCAGACGAGCCGCGCTGGTAAGATCTGCCAGTAGCGTCTGCACATGAGCGTCATCCTTACCGGTGTGATGCGTGGCCAGAGCCGCCATCAGGTAGGCCTTGGCGTAGTGCGCGAGCAGATAGCGGGCGCCGAACAGCTGATCCGCCAGGTTTGCCACGGCACTGCCCTGTCCATAGCGGGTGAGCGCATAGACGATCTCCGCTTGCAGATTGGCGTCATAGTTGGCGCCTGCGTTGGTATTGGCCGGGCTCTGCGTGTTGTTGAGCAAATAGGAGGCCGCATTGCTCAGCACCGTAGCGTTCACCGGGTAACCGAGATCGCGTGCAGTCGTTAGCGCCTGCAGCACGTACACGGTGATGTACGGACTGCTGTGGGTGTCGTCGATCCACCAACCAAAGCCGCCGTCCCCACGCTGCAGCAGATAGAGCCGATCGAGCCGGTGTACGATGTCGGGACGGAGATTCGAGCGCTCAGCGGCCGTCAGCACCGAAGCACGGGCCGGGAGACGGCCAAGCTCGGCTTCACCCAGGATCTGGGAGGCCAGGTCGATACTTGAGGCATACGGGTACTGGTCGAGGAAGTCGGCGCCCGCCCGCAGCCCGGAAGCCAGGGTCGGCTCCAGCGTGACGCTCAACGAGCCCTCATTCGGCTCGATGCCGCTAGGGATGCGCACGAGCTCATGCGTGTTGGCACCCGCCTCGCCCGCCGTGGCCACATGCTCAGGGGTGCTGTTTTCCTGTACCGGCACGGCAACCTGTACGGCATCGTTCGTTGCCTGGTGTTGCAGATCGATTGCCTGCACCTGTATGGTAGCCGTACCCAGCGCGGTAATGCGCACCGGCCAGGTGACATTCTGCTCGCCGTTGGCGCCAAGATGAACGGTCTGCACGCCGATCACGGTCGGGCTCTTGTTCGGGTCACCATTGGCCATCAGCAGCCGAAGCTGCACGGTCATCGCCGTGCCGGTGGTGTTGTTGATCGTGGCGCCCACCTGGGCATGGTCCCCGAGAGAGAAGAAGCGCGGCGCGATCGGCCGGAGCAACATATCCTTGGTTGCCATCACACTTGAGATACCGGCGCCGACCAGGGTGTCCGTCGTGACTGCCTGGCCCAGGACCTTCCAGGTCGTCACGTTGTCCGGCAAGGACACGCTGAGCGTGGCGTTCCCCTGGGCATCGGTCACAACCGCGGCGTTCCAATAGGCGGTATCGGCAAAGTTCTTGCGCACGGTTATCGGTTGGTTATTCGCGCCTTTAGCTGCAAAGTTGTCCGACTTAGCCGCGTGATCGGCCGCGGCCGGCGCCCGCGGGTCCATCGGCGTTGCCACACCATTGGATGACATGCCGACGCTATTGCGTGACTGCGACTGGCCAATGGGGATGTACCGCTTCGTCACCTGTTGCTCGGGGTTGATGTTGAGGGTATTGCCGGTCACGACGCCAAGCTCGCGATAGCCGTAGAAGGTACCGAGCAAGTCACTACCTGCACCGCTATCCCCGGTGAGCGCCAGGTTCGCGGCATCGACCATGCTCAGGCTGAATTGCGCCTGCACGGCCCGGCCACGGTAGTCGACCGCGTGAATGTTCAGAGGCAATGTTTGCCCGGGACCGATCCGCGACTTCGCGGGCGTTACCTTGATCCGTAACGTGCGCTCGGCGGTGTCCACGTGGATGCGCGCGTAGCCCAGGCGCCAGGCGGGCGGCGGGCCGCCGGCGGCAGCGCCACGCTCCACCACCACGCTGACGTAGGTGTCGGGGAGATACGAGCTTGGGACCGGAATGTCCAATACGGTCGCGGTTCCGGTCAGCCGCCTCACCTGATACTGCAAGATATGGCCGCGCTCGATACTCACCAGGGCCAGCATGTTGGGGTAGGGGGTGGTGACGAGCACGTGCGCCACGTCACCGCTGTGGTAGGTGCGCTTGTC
>JAQBPC010000237.1 GCA_028287725.1 Chloroflexota bacterium
TGGGGTGGGCGCCAATTTTGCGGCTCCGACATTCAGCTTGGAGCGTCAGTCGCCCGGTCACGATACGCTCGTGAGGTCTGCCTGCTCCCCGTAACGGATACCATGAGGGCAGATCATGCCATAGAGAAGAGGGATAAGGACGATGCTTCGCATCGGTATTGTCGGATGTGGACGCATCCTTAACGCGCATCTGCAGGGCTACAAGCTATTGAGGGCGCGGGGAATCGATTCCTTCCGTATCACGGCGCTTTGCGCTCGGCGCCGAGAAGACGCCCTGATGTTCCTGCAGCGCGGCGAGGGACCGCCGCCGAGACCACCGGTGATCGATCCGGCGAGCGGCGATCCCCTTGCAGCCCCGCATACCTACCTGAGCGACTTTCAGGATGACGTGCAGCCACAGGTCTTTACGGATTACCGCGATCTGATCGCGTCCGGTCAGGTTGACGCGATCAACGATCTCACCACGCTGTCACTGCATCACCAAGTAGGTACCGTCTCGCTTGAGGCCGGCTTGCATCTGCTCACCGAAAAGCCCCTGGCCCTGACCGTGCGAGCAGGCCAGCGTATGGTAGATCTTGCGGCCGCGCGTGGACTGACTCTCGGTGTGGTGGAAAACGTACGGCAGGCATCTGCCGTAAGGGCCGCTGCATGGGCAGTGCGAAACGGAATGATCGGCCAGGTGCAACTGGCGCTGATGGGGAGCTTGGGCGGTATTTGGTCACCCGACCGACTGGTGGCCGACACACCCTGGCGACATCAGCGGCTGCATGGCGGAGGCGGTGGGAGCATCGACATTGGCGTCCATCAGATGCATTGGATGCGCTACGTCGTGGGTGAAGTCGCCACGGTGAGCGCGCTCACCCGTACTCTCGAGCCGGTGCGCTATCGCAGGGATGCCGAGGGACATCCATCCGATCGAGTGGACGCCAATGTGGACGACACGTATATGGCCACGCTGGATTTCTTGAACGGGGCCGCGGGCCAGTTGTGGTGGTCGTGGGCCCTGCACGGCGCACCGATAGAAATTCCCGGATCGCCCGCGCTGTTCGGCGCCACCGGGAGTATCGCGAACGGCGAGATCGTGCGCGACGATGGTACGCGACAAGCATTATTGCCGCTCTTTGAGCAGTCGCTCACCAGCTCGGAACGCGAGCAGTTTTACCCCGAAGGTCTGCGCGACCCCTTTGCCATACAAAACCTCGACTGGCTTCGCGCCATCGACCAAGGGCGAGACCCCGAGACAAGCGGCGCGGAGGGCCTGCGCGACCTGGCCAGCGCCTATGCGATTCTCGAGTCATCGGCACTCGGCCGCGCGGTCAGTCTTGATGAGATGTTGTCCCACTCAGTCGATAGTTACCAACGGCCGATCGACGAACACTATGGCCTGGTATAGGTAGACCATGAAACTTGGAACCGAAGCGGGCTGAAGCCGCGACCCACCCTTCGGGCGGGTACCCGTGGCGAGGACTGTGAGAACCACCCGCCCTAAAGGAGCGTGGTTTCCAGGTTCCATGGGCCCCCGATCACGCAAGATCGGGCAGAAACGGGAAGAGCCGGCGCCGACTTTCGCTGGTGAGCTGCCCGCCGTGCTCCGACGTTTCGAAGGCTTCCACGTGGCATATGCCGTGGGCCGCCTCCTCACCGTAAAGTCGCTCGAGTAGCTCGCGATAGCGATCGGCAACGTCGATGTCTCGCGCTGCGTAGTGCTGATGCAACCACGCGCGCCGTTCCTGTTCGCCTTCCGGCACCTCGTGCAAAATTCCCTGGTTATATGGGAGCCACTCAAACACTTGTGAGGTGTGCTCAAACAGCATCGCCATCTTTATATCGATCGCATCGTCGATGGCGATTGCCGTGTCTGGCGTGAACGGGTAAGGACGTTGGAAGCGATCGCTCATGAAGAGGACCGGCGGGTTCGAGCTCAGATGCGGCGATAGCGCCACGCTACCGGGCACGGTGACGGTATAGGCCGCATCCTGTACCAGCTGAGCGGTAGCGCGGTGATCCGGATGGTAATCATTCGGGCGATGGGTGAAGATCACATCCGGCCGCGTCTCCCGGATCAGGCGGATGATCTGTCTGCGATTGGCAAGCGTTGGCTCCAGCTCGCCATCGTGGTTATCCAGCACGGTGTAACGGATCCCGGCGACCCGGGCCGCCGCATGTGCCTCCCCCTGGCGCTGGCGAGCTAACGGCGCACCGCCGATGTGGTGATGGCCGGCATCTCCGTTGGTAACGGACACGAAGTCCACCTGATGGCCCGCCCGTGCATAAAGAGCCGCCACCCCTCCGGCGCCAATATCGCAATCATCTGGGTGCGCGCCGATTGCCATGATTCGAAGCGTCGTAGTCACCGTCTCATCACCATACTCATGAAGCGTGCGGCCTCCTCACAGCGCAACACGGCGCTGGGCCGCGATAACGCGATCCTCGATGTCGTCGACATCGCTATTCATAATCAGACCCTGGCGATCCATCCAGTCGACGTTCTCCTGGACGCGATCCTCGAGCTCAATTGTTGGCTGAAACTCCGGCATGTCCCGTTGTGCCTTCGACACATCGTAACATTGATTCCAGCGCGTCTGTGAGGAAAGTAGGCCGCAGCGAGATGCGAGTGGACCGTCTAGGAGGCAATCGGCGGGCACGTGGACTATCTCGCTGCGCGAGCCAAGTAAGGCATTGATGCGTTCATGATAGGCCTGCCATGTTATGTAGCGGGGACCGGTAATGATATAGTCCTGGCCCTTGCACGCCGTGCGATCCACAGCCGCCGCAAAAGCGACCCCGGCATCGTCGGAGTGACAGAGCGACCAGAGGTTTTCCCCGTCGCCGCTGACGATTATCGGCTTGTGCTTGCGCACGCGATCGATCCACATCGGATCGAACGCCAGCTGGCGGATTACGGGCATGCCGCCCCAGGTGCTCGCCGCCTTCATGATCGTCACCGCCAGGTTGCCGGCATCGTGCGCAGCCATCAGAACGGCATCGGCCGCGACCTTATTGCGGCCATAGTCCGTGATCGGCCGAAGTGGCTCGTTCTCGTCTGCCGGAATGCTCAGTAATGGCCCACCATACGTACACACGGTAGAGCAGTGGATGAGATGCCGAACGTCGCGAAATGCCCGAAGGGCCGATACGGCGTCCTCGGCAGTAAACGAAATCATGTCGATCGCCGCATCGAAGCGTTCTCTCTGCATAGCGGACTCGAAGGCCGCACGGTCATGGCGATCGCCTTGCAGATAACGGATACCATTTGGGAGTCGGCTGGCATTTTGCCCGCGTGTGAATACCGAAACGTCGTGGCCGAAAGCCTGTAGCGCCTTCACTATGCCGGTGCTGATGTTGCCCGTTCCGCCCACGACGCAAACGCGCATGGTGTACCTTCACTTTCTTCAAATAGCCTCGGGTCTTGAGGACTCCGCGCGAGTGCTCATCAACGCAGCAATCTGGGCAGGACTCGCGACCAACGCCGCCGATCATCTGCTTCCCGATACTCCGGCACGAAACCGAGCCGTAGATAGGTTCGGAGCGCGGCAAAATTGTGGACCTGGGTCTCCAGCACCGCATCGCGCAGCCCAGCTTCTCGGAAATGCATCAGGACGCGGACCACCACGAGCCTGCCCAGTCCCTTGCCCTGATAATCCGGATCGGCTCCCACCCAGTGGAGATAGCCCGAGCCGGGATGTTCCTCGGGTGCTAGGCGAGCCGAGGCAGTCGCCACCGGTACCCCGGCATGGGCCACCACGTAAATCGCTTCCACGTCCGGCGCCTCGGAAAGTCTCCGGCGCACCAGGTCGTCGTCCCACGGCACCGCAAATGCGCGGGTCAGGAGGGTCGCTAGGGCGCTCACCTCGTCGGGCCGGGCGCGGCGCAGCGCAAAGTCCGGCGGCAACGGCTCCAGCTCCGGAATATCCTCCAGGTCGGGTCGCCGCATGAGAATATCTCTCTCCGTGCGGCCGGCCGCCTCCGCGGAGCTCTCAGGTAATCCGTCGTGTGCAGCCCCAACTATCCCGCCGGCCAGCGCGGTCTCTTCGGCGTCGCGGGCTCCGTCGCCATGTTCATGTCCTAGATAACTCATTGCCTACCGGCATCCCCGGCGGCTTCTCTCATCCTGCGCCGCTATACAAGGAGCAATCGTGCGAGGTCGATCGCGGTCTCGACCATCTGCTCGCCGGCTTCCGGCGCGATCGGTAGGGCGCGGGTGCGCTGCGCCACCACGACCTCGTAACCCCCTTCGTCATAGGCTGCCCTGGTCGGCACGTATCCCACATTTCCGTTCGCATAACTGCACATCAGCACGGGCGCTCCGGCCAGCGCCGACTTAATGCGAAAGCCAAGCTCGACAAAAATCTCACCAGGCAGGCTCGCGACGATCAACGGGCCGATGCGCATCGCCTGGATTTCGGCAAATGACGTGGGCGGCGGCGTCTCCCGCTCGACGAGTGATTGAATATGCTTTGCCCAGTCGAGGTAAAACTCGGCAAGCCCCTCGGTTGGGTGACGCTCGCTTATCATGCTGTGGAACGGCTCTTTGCTCGGGAAGAGGGTTCCTTCCTGCTGGCTCCGTTGTTGGCGGATTCCGGCCAGGAACTGCTCCTGAGTCCGGACCAACGTCTCGGCGCCAGTGCGATCGGGCAAGGGCATCACCGGCACGGGGATACGCCGCGCCGCTTGGGCCAGCGTGGGGCCGCTCTCGAACCGTGCATGGGCGAGCAAACCGGCGGCGACCTGGATGACCTCGCCCGCCACCATCTGACCGGCCTGTTCCGTACGTTCGTAGCTGCCCCAAAAGGTATGTAGCGGATCCTGATCGCCGCAACACCCATTGGCGAAGAGGGCCACCGCCCCAGGGAAGGTCCGCTCGATCAACCGAGATGCCACGCCCGGGTAGTCCGCGGAGATGAGCAGGTTGTTCTGGCGCAAGGTAACCGGATGGCAGGCATAGCTATAGAGCACGGCGATGGGACGGTCGGAATCGTCCGTGAGAAGCACCACCGGCACGCTGGGATCGGTGGGAGTACCGCCCTCGTGATAGCGGCGGCGATTATAGGCCAGGCCATACAATTCGCCGGCGCCGACGGCCAGCCGCGCGGGCCGGCGTGCCAGCCAGGCTGCTCGCACGGCGCCGGCTAGCTGAGCCTGCAACGTACGAGTCCAATCCTCATCCGCTTTACTCTCGCGCGCCCGGAAGCGGCCGTAAGGATTGTTGGCCATCCAGGGTATCGGCCCAGAATGGGTTTGCGA
>JAQBPC010000239.1 GCA_028287725.1 Chloroflexota bacterium
GTCATAATTGTTGCTCATTGCCTCTGTACCCTTTGCCTTTCACCGCAGCTCGGGATCAAACGCTAGTTGGTAGATAGCATAGCGCCGAACCCGGCCCTGCTGGGTCCATACCCTCTGCCCCATTAGCGTCGGGCCAAGCGGATGCATGCCGGCGCCTCGACCAGAATTGGCTTCGTGGGCTTGGTTTGTCGGCGGATTTTCCGCTGAGCTCGCTGAGATATCGCGGCAGTAAGCACGGTCGTAGCCCGCCGCGCGACAAGATATTTTCTCTGGTGAATGAGCGGAGAAGGGGTCTAAATGCGCCCTAAAGTTGACAACGCTCTGGTAGGAAACGCCATTCACGGGTATGCTAACCGCCTTGATACTTTGCCTTTCAGGGGAGCTTATGCGGTATTTACGTACTCTTCGTGGCCGTGTTGCCACCGCCTCACTGAGCACCATGCTGGTCGCCTCGTGCTTCGTTCACCAGGCGCGCGCGGACCAAACCACCTACGTCATCCAGCCCAACGACACCCTCACGGGAATCGCGTCGCGCTTCGGCACCTCGGTGTCCGCGCTGATGGCGGCAAACAACATTTCGAACGCCAGCTTTATCGTCGCCGGTCAAACTCTGGTCATTTCGTCCGCCTCGGCCACGCCGTCTCAGGCGACGACCGTGTCGGCCGCGAGCGCATCGCAAACATTCTACGTGGTGAAGTGGGGCGATACGCTCTCGGCGATCGGCCGGCAGTTTAACGTGGGGATCCCGACGTTGGCTACCGCTAATTCGCTCGTGGATCCGTACCTCATCCGCGCTGGGCAACAGCTGGTCATTCCTTCATCCTCCGACAGCCCAGCTCCGGCGGCGACACAATTTGTCTCTGCTACCGCCACGACGCCAAACACGGCGCCGGTGACCGGTGGGCAGATGTATGCCGTGCAGCAGGGCGATACGCTGTCCGCGATCGGCAAGCGGTTTGGCGTCGCCACCGATGCCATTGCCACCGCCAATCACGCCACGGTCGACACCATAATCACTATTGGCCAGAATCTGGTCATCCCAACGACCGGGGCAAGCGCCGCTACGACCACGGCATCGACGTCGAGCACAGCCTCGGCAACCTCCGTTGCGCCACAGGGCTCGTACTCAGTTCAAGCCGGTGACACGCTCTCGGCAATAGCGGCGCGCTTCGCGATGACGCCGGCCGCGCTAGCTGCCCAGAACAATATCGCGGCAGACGCGTTGATCTCAATCGGCCAGCAGTTGACGGTACCGGCGAGCCAGCTGGCCTCCCAGGAGCCTGTGGTGGACAAAGCCACTATCTCCAGCATTCTCACCTCAGAGGCCCTGGCAGCAGGGGTCGATGTGGGCCTGGTGAAGGCGCTGGCCTGGCAGGAGAGCGGCTGGCAAATGGTTACCGCGTCGGATGGTGGTATGGGCGTGATGCAGCTGATGCCCGATTCCGTCACGTGGGCAGGCGGTACGCTGCTGGGGACGACGATCAATCCGTATGACCCCACACAGAATATCCGCGCGGGCATCGCCATGCTGAAGTATTATCTCCACGTGTATGGCGATGTGCCCCATGCCCTAGCGGCGTACCACCAGGGCATGGCAAGCGTCGACAACGAGGGGTTCCACCAGGACACTATTGGCTATATCGCCAATATTCAGGCGCTGCAGACGCAGTATGGCGGCTAGTCGTCGCCTACGACGGCGATTGCCTCGATCTCGACGATGTACGGCGGGACGAGTGCAGCCTGGATCGTGCTGCGAGCAGGGGGATCATTGGGGAAGAACTCCCGATAGACCTCGTTAAAGGCAGCGAAGTCGCCAATGTCCTGCAGGAAGCATGTTGTCTTCAGCACGTGCTGGAAGTCCGTACCGCCCGCTTCGAGCACGTTCTGGAGATTGATCAGAACCTGGCGCGTCTGCTCACGGATGCCGCCTTCGACCGCCTTTCCCACGCTCGGGTCAACGCCGACCTGACCGGCCGTAAAGACGAGGCGGTCCCACCGCACGCCCGGCGAATACGGTCCTGCCGGCTTTGGTGATTTGGCACTGGTAATAATCTGACGCGGCATTGTGTCCCTCTTCTGCACTGTGTAGGTAGCCATTGAAACTTGAAACCCAAGCGGGCTGAACCATGACCCTTCCCTTCGGGTGGGTACCCCCTTGGCGAGGACTGTGGGTCTCCCCGGCATAAATGCACGGGGTTTCCAGAGCTTGCCCACCTAACGTCCGTGGTTTCGAGATCTCGTTGGCCACCCACTTAGCCTAAATTCAGGGTTCCGCTCTGATCCTATCACGTCCGGCTGGCGGGCTGTGGCCGAGCCGGCCATGCCGGCCAGGAATGGAAGGGCATTGTGTCTGCTCGATTTCCTTCCATTCCGCCAGCGGTCGTCGATGATTAATCGATGAGCGGTAGCACGAGCGTGGGCGGCTCGATAATGTGTTCTTTACTGAGCTCTTCTACCGCGGTACCGACGGCGAAGAACTCGATTATATGGTTGCCCCAGGCGTGCGAATTCTCGTGGATGTTCGCGCCGACAATTCCCTTGGCGCCCAGATCCTCGGCTTCCTGCTGCATGCGCTCCATCGCCAG
>JAQBPC010000252.1 GCA_028287725.1 Chloroflexota bacterium
CCAACCATCCTTTTCGCGGGCCTGTCCGGTGTGTTGGTCGATCGCTTTAGCAAGCACGCCATTCTCGTTACCAGTAACGCGGTTCGAGCTTTGGGTTGTATCGGATATCTGCTTCTGCTTGACCACATCACTGCCCTGTACGTGATTACGTTCTTGGTGTCTGTGGTCAACCAACCGTTCCAGCCTGCCGAAAGTGCAACCATACCGGTGCTCGTCAGCGAGCGTCAGCTTCTCCCGGCAAACGCGCTATTTCAGATCACGTTCATGGGTTCACAGGTGCTTGGCTATACGCTGGCGCCGTTACTCGTGGGTTTACCCTTCGTTGGTGTGAGCAAGACATTGGTGATTGGCGCGGTATTCCTCGCCATAGCTGCAATAGTCCTGCTGCCTCTACCTCCTGTTACGCGCCAACGTCGCAAGGTCGATAGTGAAAGCACCAGGCATGCTGCGGTGCAGATGCTCGTCGAGCTCGTCGAAGTTACGCGTGTTGTCGCCAAAGATAAGCCATTGGCAGTAGCGCTCATTCAGCTGAGCCTGGCGCCGGCGGTATTGCTGGTATTGAGCGAGCTTGGCCCTAAATACGTGAAGGATCTGCTTGGGACGGGCCAGGCAAATGCCATGATTTTACTCGTGGCGCCGGCAGGTGCCGGGTTGGGACTTGGCCTATTTCTGATTGACCGCGTCGGACAGAGAATGCCGAAGGGTAAAGTAGCGTCCGCGGCATTGCTTGCCATGGGACTCGCCATCGGTGCGCTAGCGGTCGTGCCGAACGTCACCGGTGTTCTCCTGAGCGGGCTTCATATAAGCCGCACGATCGGCGCATCGATAATGACCGTGCCAATCAGCTTCGTGCTTGGCATAGCGACCGCGCTGCTCAACGCCCCAGCCCAAACAATCGTGCAGGAACGAGCCAACAGCAACCTACGGGGCCGTGTCCTCGCTGTCCAACAGGCACTCGCGGCAGCAGTGATCATCCCGCCGCTGTTGGCAGTCGCCTTTGTTGGTCAGATTCTCTCGGTGCAAGAGACCCTGGGCATCCTGGCCATCGTCGTATTCGCCGCGGGGCTGCTGAGCCGGCGTGTTTCCGCCGACGTGGCCGGCCAATAAGACGGGGAACCGTGGCCAAGGCGCTGGAAATCCCTGGAATCTCGCCGTTAACAGACCGACGGTGACGTGCGGCGACCGATAGGTCGCGGCATCTACCCACTACGTTTTCAGGTTCTAAGGGCCACCTATGCTGTAACATGTCGCGCCGTTTTGGGCTCGCGCCGGGCGAGACCTCCGCTAGTCCAGTAGCCCCTGGACCTTCAACAGCTCCGCGTTGAGAACCGAACCGCCCGCGGCGCCGCGCATTGTGTTGCTTCCAAGTGCCACAAACTTGATGCCGAGCAGCGAGCATTCGCGGAGCCGGCCAACACTGGTGGCCATGCCATTTCCCGCATCTCGGTCGAGCCGTGTCTGGGGGCGATCGGGTTCCGTTCGAAGTATGACGGGCCGCGGCGGTGCAGTTGGTAGATTGAGCTCCTGTGGAAGACTTGTGTACGCGCGAAATGCCTGCGCAACGTCGTCCAGAGAGGCATCCGCTCCAAGCGTGACCGACACACATTCAAGATGGCCGTCTCGAGTTGCCACCCGGTTGCAATGGGCGCTCACCTTAAAATTCGCCGGATGGAGGGCGCCGTCCGAGAAGCTACCAAGCATCTTGAGCGGCTCCGACTCCATTTTGGCTTCTTCACCGCCAATATACGGAACGGCATTATCAAGGATGTCGAGCGATGAAAGGCCAGGGTAACCGGCCCCAGACACGGCCTGTAAGGTGGTAACCATCACGCGCTCAAGCCCGAATGCCTGCTGCAGAGGGTGCAGTGCCGAGACTAACACCGCCGAGCTGCAGTTGGGATTTGTGACGATAAAGCCGGACCATCCCTTCTGGCGGCGTTGTTCATGGAGCACCGCGGCATGCGCATGGTTTACTTCAGGCACCAACAACGGTACAAGCGGATCCATGCGATGGCTCGACGCATTGCTGAACACCATGTGACCACGTTTCGCATAGTCCACCTCTACGGCTCCGGCAACATCCGAAGGCAGGGCCGAGAACACCACACGCGCGGAAAGTTCCGCTCTAAGTGGGGAGACTTCGAGATTGCGCGCCTGCTCGGGCATATCCGCGCTCAGCAACCAGCGGCATGCATCCGCGTAGCGCTTACCCGCGGATCGGTCGGACGCGACGACCGCGTCTAGACTGAACCACGGATGGTTAGCCAACAAACTTACAAAATACTGGCCGACCATGCCCGTGGCGCCGAGCACCGCGGCGGGAATGCGATCGCTCACGACAGATCCTCCACAAACTCGCGATGGGCGGAACGTACCGCCGCAAGTGATTGTTCATCGTCCACGACAAAGGAAATGCTTAGCTCCGTTGAACCCTGGGCGATAGCGACAATATTGATGCCATTCGCGCCCATGCAGCTGAACAGCCGGCCGGCGATACCCGGCGTGCCGGCCATACCGGAGCCAACAACTGTGACGATTGCCACAGGTGTGCGCGTCGCCACATGATCCACCTCATGGCGGTTCAGTTGCTCAGCCAGATGCTGGCGCAGCACGATTTCGACCTTTGGCAGGTCTGCAGCCGGCACGACAAGACAGATATTGCTTTCGGAGGACGCCTGCGAAATCATCAGAACATTCACATTGACCTGGGCAACGGCGCCAAAAACCCGGGCAGCGGCGCCAATAACGCCCGCCATACCCACGCCTTGCACTGTCACCAACGCAAGGTCATGAATCGCGGTAACCGCCTTAACCGCGTGAGGTGACGTCTCAGGATCGCGCGTCAGTAAGGTGCCGGGATGATCGGGGTTGAAGCTATTGACGATTCGGAAAGGCACGCCTGCTTCAACCGCCGGCACTATCGCCGCGGGATGCAGCACCCTGCTGCCGAAGTACGCGAGCTCTGCTGCCTCGGCGTACGACAGCAACGGCAGTGGTTGCACGCCGGGCACTTCGCGCGGATCAGCGCTCAGAATGCCGTCGGCATCGGTCCACTTCCAGACCTCTTCCGCGCCCAATAAGGCCCCAAAGATCGAGGCTGAGTAATCTGACCCGTTACGCCCCACCGTGGTCGTAATTCCGTCCTCGGTGGCCCCAATAAACCCTGTTACAACCGGAATGATGCCATCCTCAATCAGCGGCAGTAGCCGCTCGCGCGTGCGCACACGGCTGGCTGGGATCAAAGGTCGAGCTCGGCCATGATTCGCATCGGTAAGCAGCAGCTCTTCCGCACTCACCGGTGTGGCCCGGTGACCGCGCGCCTCGATGGCCGCGGCGACAATTGGCGCGGCAAGTTTTTCGCCATAGGCACTGACGGCGTCGATAGATCGGGGCGAAAGCTCGCCAAGCAGAGCGATTCCAGTGCAAATCTCACGCAATTCCACGAATGCGTTATCAATTTCTTCTCGCACACGCAGAGCCACGGCGCCATCAGCTACTTCAGCCAGCGCGGTCAGGTGGCGCTCGTGCAGGGAACCAAGATGCTCCTCAACCGAGGACAACACTTTTCGTCCCTGTAACGCCAGACGGGCAATACCGATCAGTGAATCCGTGACACCGCCCATCGCCGAGACAACCACCACGGGAGCACGGCTATGACTTCGCAATACGAGATCGGTAACGTACCGTATGCGCTCACCGGTGGCCAACGAGCTACCACCGAACTTCATTACAATCATGCAGAATCCATCGCTTCCATAGTTTCAGGACATAGCCGGTCGGGCCGAGACCAAGGTGAGTCGAACTCGTGACCGGCCCTGCCATACGTCGGCGCCCACAGTATATGCTATATCGTAACGTCCCGATGCCCGCCATGAGCGATCGTGGCGCCACCACTTCAGCACGCGGGAGTTGCCCAGATCGTCCACAAAGATCAGATCCGCGAAGGCTTCGTCTTTGCCAAAGGGACGCCTGGCAGCAAGCCTTAGGGACCGCGTCATCAAGATCGGGGTGGGATTCGACTCCGCATACGGTGCAAGCTGAGTTACCGACCCGTACAGTGACGCGGGTCCCATGTCGAAAACATCGACCGAAGACCACTGCACTTCCGCGTCGACACATAGCTCAATACCATCGCTCTGCCGCTCTGCCGTACGCACAGCATCCATAAAACCGACGCTGAAGGCATCTATGTTCACGGCCTCGAGCGAGAAGCCCGCGGCGCCAGGATGGCCACCCCAATCCGACAGCAGATGCGACTGTGTTGCCAGCGCCGCCAGGACATCGTAGCCGCCATTGCTTCTTACACTGCCGCGTGCCGACAATCCGTCACCATTCCTGGAAATTATCGCTGCCGGACGGCCAAATCGCGACGCGTATCGACTGGCCGCCGGACCAATCAGGCCGAGGTGCCAATCATCGCCCACTGCAAAAAAGGCCGGCTGGTCCGGCAGCGGGCTCGGCATCCCGGCGTTTATCTCGGCCTCGAGTACTTCGGTCATGCGCTGGCGCTCCTGATTGAGTGCCTGAAGCCGCGAAGCAAGTCCAACAGCTGTCTCGTCATCCGAAGCAAGCAAGAG
>JAQBPC010000260.1 GCA_028287725.1 Chloroflexota bacterium
TACTAACACCAATGTGATTGTCATTGCCGCCACGAACCGGCCGGACGTGCTTGATCCGGCGTTGCTGCGGCCGGGCCGATTCGACCGCCAAGTTATCCTGGACCGGCCCGACATCCGCGGCCGCAAGGCGATTCTCGACGTGCATGCCAAAGGTAAGCCGCTCGATAAGTCCGTGAGCGTCGAAACGTTGGCCAAGCAAACACCGGGCTTCTCGGGCGCCGATCTGGCGAACCTGTTGAACGAAGCCGCGATCCTTGCGGCGCGCCGGAACAAAAAGGTTATCACCATGGGAGAGATGGAAGAAGCCATCGATCGCGTGGTAGCCGGCCCGGAGCGGAAGAGCAGGATCATTTCGGAGCAGGAGAAGCGCATCACGGCCTACCATGAAGTTGGTCACGCTCTCGTAGCGAATAAACTGCCAAGTCTGGATCCCTTGCATAAGGTTACGATCATCGCTCGAGGGATGGCAGGCGGCTTTACCCAGCTGCTGCCAACCGAAGATCGCTATTTATACACTCGCTCGCATTTTGAAGACACGCTTGCCTTCAGCCTTGGCGGTCAGGCCGCGGAGCTGATTGTATTCGGCGAGATGACAACCGGTGCCGAGAACGATATCGAGCGCTGCACCAAGCTGGCACGCAAGATGGTCACGGAATACGGCATGAGTGATAAGCTCGGCCCGCTGGCATATGGCCACAAAGAGGAAATGGTATTCCTCGGGCGTGACCTTGGCGAGCAGCGCAACTACTCCGAGGTCGTGGCGGTCGAAATCGACGCCGAGGTACGGCGGCTGGTGACCACGGCCTTCGCCCGTGCCAAGGAGATCTTGGAGAAGAATCGCGACAAGCTGGTGCTTATCTCCGAGCGCCTTGTGCAAGAAGAGACCATCGACCGAACGCAGTTTGAGACGTTGATGGGTCTAACGGCCGTCGAGCCACAGAGCATTGCCTCGAACCGCTTGAACAATGGGACACTCGCTTCGCTCTCGTAAGTAGTCTATGTCTCCATACTCCGTCGGCCTGACCGCCGGTGGAGATACGCGGCACATGCGAGCAGCACTCCCAGGGCAATCGTGCCGCTATACAACAGCGGACGCCCAGCCATGCCGTCGAGACTTGCGCCGCTCGTCGCGCGCGGCATTGCACTAGGTGCTTGCGGACGTGACGGCACGATGTTGAGACGGGCGCTATCAAATAGAATCCACCCGTGTCGGGACGGCCAAAAGGCGTACACCTTCACCATGTACCAGCCGCGCCGGACATATCGATGGGTGGCGGACACGGCGGTGGCCGATACGCCATCACCCCAGCTCCAACGGAACGGCTGCGCCAGCGCTGCGGTCGGGAGGGTCTGTCGCAACAGGTCGCGGTCCTCGGTAAGGCGCAGCAGGTCGCCCGACGCATAGGTCTGGGCGAATGTAAATGGAGCCCACCGAAGAAGGTTTGCCGCGGTCGGGGACTCCTGCGTCTGCGCGGCCAGCACGCCATTCACTGAGATTGAGACCACGCCGTCGAGCGAACATGCCATCGCGGCGGCGGGCCACGCCAGCGCTGCTGTCAACGCCACCACTGCAAGTACGAGCAATGCGCGGAGTACGCGCAAAAAAGTGGCTGTACCAACCACGTCACATCCTCTTTCACTATGACGGCCAGTGATAGCGCAATACATCATTCCATGTGGTCCTATGGGCCGATATACGTGGAGCGCGTCGATACAAAGGCGTCGAAGTATTCGGTGCCGCTGGTGCCGGCGCTCACGCCGCTCGCCGGTCCGAGGCGGACCTCTGCCAGACGATACGGATCGTTGGTTATGCCGCTCACCGTTTGTAGGAGCTTCCCGTCCCGCCACAGCCCAAAAGCTCCGTCCGTCCCGCCGGGCGTCGTCGCAGCGTTCCAGGAAAGCTCAATGGCGTGGCTGGCGTTGCTGAGGTTGTACCAATTTGTGGCAGGGGTTACCCCGTTCGTCTCGCGGGCGATCCCGCGTACGGCATAGGCAGTACCGGATCGCCGTAATTGAACGCGGAAAAGCGTCTGTACCGGAGCCGCGGAACGGCCAACGAAGATGTCCTGCGTGCTACCACTAACCAGGGTCAGACCGTTAGGAGCAAAGTAGAACCGTGCATGATAACTCGCCTGGGCAACAGGCAGCGTGCCGCCAACGTACATCGGCGCGGTGCCCGAGATGACTGCCTGCATGCCCCAGGCGCCGATGAGCGCGGCTCGCTGGGACACGCTGAGCGACCCCCCGTTCGTCACCGCTGAAGTCCACGCGGCCAAGCTACTTGACTCGAATCCATCGGAGAAGATAACGTCGGATGTCGGGGTCGCCGTGATGGTGGGCGTGGCGCTGCGTGTCGCGGTCAGAGAGGGCGTCACAGTGGCCGTTGGGGTTCCCGTTGTTGTTGGTGTTGTGCTCGACGACGTTGGCGACGAAGTGACGGTGCGTGAGGCTGTCGCCGTTGCGGTCGGCGACGAGGTACCAGTCGACGTCGCGGCCGCAACATTGACGGTCGGCGTCGCCGTAGACCGCGGCGTTCCCCCGCCAAGGGCATTGTACGCAGCGAGCGCGTCGATGCGACCAGCGCCGTAGGTGTTGTCGGTCCCGAGTGGGCCGAGATCGACCGCTGTCGAGGTCAGTGCCGATCGTTGTTGCGCGACATTGAGGTGCGGGAAGGCGCTGAGCAACAGCACCAGGACGCCCGATACATGGGGCGCCGCCAAAGAGGATCCCGAGGGAGTGTAGTATCCTCCATAGAG
>JAQBPC010000277.1 GCA_028287725.1 Chloroflexota bacterium
CGCCTAGCGCAATGAGTGCATGGTAACCATGTAGGGAGGGCAGCTGATCGCCCCGATGCGTTCGTACTACATCGCTGTCCATGCCCATGGCAGACAGGTTGGCGCCGAGGCGTCCCGGCTGGTCGACCGCTTCGAATTCTACGAATAACAAACGCATTTCTAGCATCCTCGGCTGTACGAGAACCAAGACTTCATTATAGAGAGCGCGCCGGCCACGTCGAGCAAATTGCCGGATGTGTTACCTTCCATGCGAGTCTTGAATAAGAGAGGGGCAATCATGCGCATTGACGCACAATCCGGCGGAAGCATTGGCGACGCGCGGGTCGACTGTATCGTGGTGACGCATTTCGAGGGTGATAGCCTCAGTTCGAGCGCTGCCGCCGTCGATGCTGCCCTGGGGGGCGTGCTGACCGCCATGATCGAGCGTAAGGAGATCAAGGGGTCGCTTGCTGAGACGACGAGCATCCAAACCCTTGGCCGCCTGCCTGCTTCTCGGGTGATCGTCGCGGGCCTGGGAAAGCGCACGCGATTCACGCCGGAGGCGCTGAGGAGAGCTGCCGGTGCTTCTGCTAAAGGCTTGCGAAAGGCCGCGGTCGCGTCCGCAGCGTTTGAGCTTCCCGCGGTAGACGGGTCATCCGCGCCCGAACTCGCCCGTGCCGTCGTCGAGGGTCTGCTGCTGGCAACCTATAGCTTCAATCTTTATTTCAGCTCCGAACGCCCTGCGCTGCGACTTGAGCATGTCACGTTAATTGCCCCGGACGGTACCTCGATCGATGCCGGTATTCGTCTGGGCGAAGTCATGGCCGCGGGCACTAACTATGCACGCGACCTGATCAATGAGCCTCCGAACGTGTTGAACCCTGCTGAGATGGCGAAGCGGGCGCAGTCGATGGCCGCGGAAAAGGGTCTGACCAGTGAAGTGTTTGGCCCGGATGAGCTCGAACGGCGCGGCATGCGGGCTATCCTTGCGGTGGGCAGGGGCAGTGCGAATGAGCCACGCCTAATTGCGCTCCAATACAAAGGTGATCCCGATGGAAAGCACCCTACACTCGGCCTCGTCGGTAAGGGCATTACATTCGACACCGGCGGCATCTCGCTGAAGCCTGGCGCTGACATGCACCTCATGAAGACCGACATGGGTGGTGCCGCCGTGATGCTCGGCGCAATGCACGCTATCGCGGAACTCCGGCCGAATGTCAATGTCACAATGCTCGTCGCCTCGGCGGAGAACATGCCTGACGGTACGGCCTATCGCCCCGGTGATATCCTGCGGGCCATGAACGGCAAGACTATCGAGGTTCAGAATACAGATGCCGAGGGTCGGCTGGTACTTGCCGATGCGTTGAGCTATGCCACGGAGCTTGGCCTTGCGCCAATCGTCGACGCGGCGACGCTTACAGGCGCCTGTAGCGTGGCCCTTGGCCCCTTCTACTCGGGACTGTTTTCCAACGACGACGTGACGCTGGAACGCTTGGTGGCCGCGTCGAAGACTGCCGGCGAGCGCCTCTGGCCGATGCCGATGGATCCGGACTTCCGCCCGATGCTCGACTCAAGTTGCGCCGACATGCGAAACGTTGGCGGACGCGAGGGCGGCGCAATCACTGCCGCGATGTTCCTGGCGGAGTTCGTCGGGGAGCAGCCGTGGGCGCACCTGGATATCGCCCCGACAGCATTTGCCGACAACGAATCCGACTATTATGCTAAGGGACTGGGTACCGGACATCCGGTGCGGTCGCTGGTACAACTTGCGCTCGATATCGCGGCATCGTGACCGGTTTATTCGTCGAGGCGGCCGCGATGCGCGCCTAGCGGTCCGCATGCGCCTTGGCGCGACGTAGAACTGGTTTAGCCCGGTATTTTGGCTTAAACATACCGATTGAGAACGACTAATGGAAGAACGACTCCAGAAGATTCTGGCCCGCGGCGGCATAGCGTCTCGTCGCGCCGCTGAGGAGCTGATCCTCGAGGGTCGGGTGAGCGTAAACGGCCGGATCGTAACGGAGCTCGGTACGCGCGCGAATCCCGAGGTCGACGTGGTAGCCATGGATGGTGTTCCGGTGCTGCGCGCCGTGAAACACAGCTATATCATGCTGCATAAACCCCAGGGATATGTGACCACCCGGCACGACCCGGAAGGTCGCCCCACGGTTTTCGAGCTGGTACCCGATATTCCGGGCCTTTTCACCGTTGGGCGGCTCGATCGCGAGACGGAAGGGTTGCTGTTGCTCACCACGGATGGCGCGTGGGCGGAGCAGATCGCTCACCCTCGCTATGAGGTTGAGCGGGAATATGAGGTACGAATTGTTGGACCCATCTCGCCGAACGCTCTGGCGTGGCTGCGAGAGGGTATCATGCTGGATGGCAAGCTGGCACGGCCAGTAGCCGCGTACCAGTCTGGGCAGAACGGACAAAGCGCGATACTGACCATCGTGATCCTGGAAGGCCGAAAGCGGGAAGTTCGCATGTTGTGTGCCGCCGCGGGTCTCACCGTTAAGCGCTTGATCAGGCGTCGCGTCGGATCCATCTTGCTAGGGTGGCTTGCGGAAGGCCATTGGCGGAATCTCAATCAGCAGGAAGTCGAGGCGCTCAGAGGGGTAAGCCGACCAGCGCGACCATCGTCCGGAAACCGTGAAACGCGTTCGCGGACGCGTGACAACATAGCAGGAGGGGAAGCGGAGGCCAGTGTCTCGGAAGATATGTATCGCAATCGACGGGCCCGTGGCGTCGGGCAAGTCGACGATCGGCCGGAGCCTGGCCTCAGTTCTGGGGTTCCTCTATCTCGACACCGGCGTGATGTATCGCGGCGTGACGAGCCTCGTGTTGGTCCGCGGAATCGATCCGAGGGATGAGCGTGCTGTAACTGCCGTCGCGCGGAGTGTGCAGTTCAGCTTTCCTGAGTTAGATCACGTCAAGGCAGTGAATCCTCCGTTGCTTGCAGACGGTGTTGACATAACGGCAACCCTCCGCCAGCCCGAGGTAGATGCAAACGTCTCAATAGTGTCGAGCTATTCGGGCGTGCGAGAGGCGATGGTGGAGCAGCAGCGAGCCATACGCAACGCGCATTCGGTGGTCATGGTGGGGCGGGACATCGGAACGGTGGTTGCGCCGGATGCCGATGTGAAGATCTTCCTCACCGCCAGCGTGGAGGAGCGCGCCGCGCGGCGCCACAGCGAGCGTATAGCAGCTGGGCGTCACGAAACGTCTGAGGAGACCCTGGCGGACCTAAAACGGCGTGACAAGCTCGATTCCGAGCGGGAGCTATCGCCTTTACGCTCAGCTGATGATGCCGTGCGCATCGACACTACGGGTCTCAGCGCGGATCAAGCACTGGAGCGTATAGTGACCGTCGTCGAAGAACGCCTAGCGGGCGCTCAGCCGTGACCTCGTTTTATGACGCGCACAGAGTCCCGTTGCGACTAATCTACACCATATTAACCAGGACCCACGCCCAAGGCATCGCCAACATGCCGAAATCTGGTGGTGTGGTGTTGGCGTGCAACCATTTGAGCATGCTCGATCCATGGCTTCTCGGCGTACTGTTTCCTCGCATGTTGCGCTTTATGGCGAAAGAGGAGCTATTCCAGATCGAGCCAATTGGCTGGTATCTGCGTAAGGCAGGGGCGTTCCCTGTGCGCCGAGGTGAGTCCGATCGGACGGCGATACGCACTGCCGAGGCGCTGCTCCGCGACGGAAACGTGGTGATGATTTTCCCTGAGGGTCATCGCAGCGACACCGCAGGCGCGCAGGCTGCGCGCGCTGGGGCCGTGCTGCTGGCAGCACGCACAAACTCACCCATTCTGCCCGTCGGCATCGCTGGAACGGAGAAGCTGCGGCTAAAGAAGGTCGAGGGGAGGTCTCGTTTGGCCTTGTTGTCCCGCCCCGATGTCTACGTCTCGGTCGGCAAGCCCATAGTGCTGGACTCTAATGGTAAGGGCGGCACCCGTAAAGCAGCCGCCGAACAGGTCATGAGAAGTATCGTCGCCTTGTTACCGCCGTCGTATCATGGAATCTATCGTGAAGAGGGGCAGCTC
>JAQBPC010000292.1 GCA_028287725.1 Chloroflexota bacterium
TGCCCAAGAGCCCGTGTCCGGGCTCGACGTGCGTCGCCCCGTGCTCTGCCAGCATGGCCATGGTGAAGGACGAGGTATTGCCAGGTGCGTTGATTTGTGTGACCGCTATGCCTACGCCGCGCAGGATCGCGGCGGCACGCAGGATGGTGTGAAAGTTCGGGGTGGCTTCAGCTCGCGGATCGCTCGGCAGGGGGTTGTAGCGAACGCAAGGGAACGAGGTGACGCCGACAAGTCGGACGTGGCTGAGCCGGCCAATGGCATGCGCCACCGCGGCGACGTCTTCCTCAGGCACTCCGCCCTCCTGGCCGTCGAAGAAGATGTCGCCCGGCGCGATGACGCGCATCAGCACATCTTGGCGCACACCTTGAGCGGTGGCCGCGGCGTCGATCCACCGCGCGTGCTCGGCGTTGTAGACCGTGATGACCTCCGGACGCATGGCGACCATGTCGGCAACCAGATGGCGGGGGATCTGGTTGAGGTGGCCCATGTGACCCACCGGGATGCCATACCGGCGCAGCAGCAGCGAGCACTGCACGTCCACGGCCACCATCTTGTTCAGTCCATTGGCCAGCGCGACAACGCTCACGTACGGGTTGCGGGCGTATTGTTTGCTCATCACGTAAGTGCGCAGGCCAAGGCGCTTCGCCTCGGCGGCCAGGAGTCTGGCGTTCTCGGCAACCGCGTCGAGGTCGATGACCCACGTATTCGGCGGGATGCGGCCGCTCTGCTGTAGTTCAATGGCCGCCTCAAGCAGCCGTGGGTTGCGATCGATCAGGCGCTGCAAAAACATGGCACA
Organism: Chloroflexota bacterium; assembly: GCA_028287725.1. Classification (GTDB taxonomy): domain Bacteria; phylum Chloroflexota; class UBA5177; order JANWHV01; family JANWHV01; genus JANWHV01. The sequence goes on from JAQBPC010000292.1 coordinate 797, forward strand.
CCTCTTCCTGTCCCGATACCGTGGTCAGGCCGGCGGGCGCGACATAAACCGTCGAAGCACGTTCTCGGTGATTCGTGACACGTTGTTGTCGAAGTCATTGTGCTGGAGGCTGCCGCACCAGCAGATGGAGCCGACCGAGAAGACAGCTCCCCCATTGGGTTTCTCGAAAAAAACCATGTCCGCTCGCACGTTCGGATTCTCCGTGCCGCCCTGGCCGGCAGAACTAAACAGCAGATCCTCGACGACGAACTGATAGGCGTCGTCATGTCCGAACGACGATGCCAGCACGAGGGCGTGCGGCGGCGTTCCCAGGACGACATCCGCGCGATCCAGTTCGTCCCCCGCCGCGCCACCCATCAGCATGCCGAAGTCGCCGATTATCTCGTCCGCACCGATGCCCTCGAAGATGAACGCTGCCCGCTCGTCGAAGCTGCCCGGTTGGCGACGATAGCCGGAGGCGCCGCTCCATCCCTGAGCTGTAAAGCCGACGCCGCACACCTTCTGGGGTGCTTTGCCGCGATAGCGCCACAATCCGCTCAACTCGCCCGTCGTGCTGAGATAGCACTCTCCTGGCGCCGATTCCCAGGTCCGGGTACCGTTGATCCCCCTCCGCAGCTCCAGGACGTGGGGATACCGCGGACTGACACCGACAGCCCAGTAGAATCCGTTGCCCCCCAGGTACATCAGGCGTCCCCCCGTATCCAGGTACTCCTGCAACCCATCCAACATGGGGGCAGACCAATATTCGGGATGGCTGCCCGTCACGACGACGCTGTAACGGGCCAATAGGTCACGCCCTTCGGCATGTAGGTCGTGGTCGGTGATCACGTCGTAGGGGAAGCCCTTCTGCTCCAGCCAATCCAGCAGCAGCAAGTCGGCGGCAAAGTGGCGCAACCCGTTGCTCACCCAGGCCCGCATGTTTGGCCGCATGTGCAGCACCGGCCTGCGCAGCGAGGAATAGCAGATGCCGCTCCCGTCGGGATGACGGTCGTAGACCGACAATCCCACCTCGGGATGCTCAAGAAGAAAGCGGTCGGCAGGCTCAAGCTCGATGGACCTCTGCATCTTGCCGGTAAAGTCCGTAAATGAATGGGTCCGCTCGTTGGCGTACGCCAGATACGTCATGGTGGGGGCCAGGAAGGCGATCGGCGCCGTTGCCGTTCCTTGCTTGGGCCGCACGTAGAAGGGGATGTACTCTCTGACGTCGCCCGCCTCGAGGCGCGCTGCATACAAGCCGCTGCGCATGGCGTCCGGCACGGTCAACTCGAAGTCCGCTTCCCAGCGGGCGTCTTCGAGATCGTCCTCGTGGAAATGGATCGCGCCATATTCGGCGGGGGCCTTGCTGAAATCGACCTCACGGCCTGTCCAGTTATACCCTGTCATCGCCCGTGCCGGCATGTTGATCGCCTCGCCGTGCAACTCATGCGGCGACGTATCGATGATCCGGGCCGATGAGACATCCTGCGAGAAGTCCCACGCCGCCACCAGGTCCTGCGCGCCGATCTCGAGCGGCGAGGCCCCGCGTTTGAGCGCATCGATCGCGGCGGCCGGCAGGGCATGGCTGAAGATGCGCGGGCTGTCGATCTTTCCGTTGTAGTGACCGGCGGCGGCTTCCTGCGCTGCCGCGGACTCTATCTGATGTCCCGCGGCCATCAGGAAGGGGGCACGATGCTCGCGGGGTAGGCGAAGCTTCATGGCGCTCTCAACCACCACCTGGGCATCGTCGAGCGGCCAGCGCGCCACCAGTTCCTGGTAGAGGGCAGCATTGCCGGCAGAGCCATCGTACGTGCAGGCCACGAAGTACCATTCGCGGGGTCGCAGAGCAATGCCGGTACGCAGCTTCGCGATTCTACCGGCGCCGTCACCGATCCAGAAAGCCAGGTCCCCATCTGGTTCGATGAAGAGACCATAGCCACTCCCAGTGGTCGCCGACCATTTCGTCAGAACCCCTTGCGCTTCTGGTCTCTTGGGCAGCGTCGGAAAGATCCAGGCCTGGAGCGTCAGGCTTGCCGGCCTGCGCAGCAGCGAGTGATCCGGCACGCGCACATAGGAACCGCTGTACAGGGCCTGCGCGCGTCCAACATAGCGGCCGGTGATCGGGGTGTCGACAACCTCTCCCGTGAAGCCAGGGTTTTCAGGCCGCTGGTCTGCCTGCGGCAACCGGACAATGGTCGCCTTGTACGAGGCGACGCGGGCGCTGACCATGAAGCGGATCCGCTCTCCCGGCGCGAGGCTGAAGGTGTCGGCGTAGCCCATCAGATCCATCGTCGCAGCCCCCCGTCATATCTCCATCACATCACAACGCCGCGGGCCGGTAACGACTAGCCGGCAGGCCCGGGTCAAGCAGATAACGCCAACCTGGCCAGAACGCCGCCGTCGCAGACCAGATGGGAACCCGTCACGTATGACGCCTCGTCCGAGAGGAGCCAGACAGCAGCCTGCGCCGGCTCGTCGGGCGTGGCCAGCCGTCCCAGGGGTACCTCCAGGTTGATGATCTCGCGCGCTTGCGCGACATCACCGGACGCCACGTTGGCCCACATCAACGGCGTCTCTGTCGCGCCTGGCAGGATGGCATTGACACGCACCCCATATCTGGCATAGTCGACGGCGAGTGACCGCACCAGTGCCAGGATGCCGGCTTTGGAGACGCTGTACGCCGTTGAGCCTCCAGGAATGCTCCCACAAGCCATGACCGATGAGGTACACACGATGGCTCCTCCCTGGTCGTCGGCGAGGAACCGGCGCAGGGCGTGCTTGCAACAGAGATAGACGCCGCGCAGATTGGTGTCGAGCACGCGATCCCAGACTACCTGCTCCAGTTCGTGCGCCATGCCGCCCATATCGATGCCGGCACTGCAGAAGAGACCGCGCGCCGATCCCAGCGCGGCGGCTGCCGCGTCGAAGGCAGCGGCCACCTCGGCCTCCACCCTAACATCGCAGGCAACACCCAGGGCGGCCGGCGCCCCGTGCAGTCGGGCCTCCTCAGCCACGGCGGAGGCACGGTCACCGGCGTGATCGACAATGGCCACGCGGGCGCCTCTCTCCGCGCAAAGGAGAGCCGCTGCCCGACCTATGCCCGATCCCCCACCCGTGATGATGATTGAACGATCACGCACGGACGTCTCCCCAGCCGACCTAGGCGGCGCCGATGACGACCTTCATGGCACCGTCGACCACGAAAGTCATGATAGCCGCGTCCGCCTGGTCCAGCCTGAAGCGGCGCGTGACGGCCCAGTCCAGCGGGCAGTGGTGTTGAGCGCCCATCCGCGCGCCTCCCTCGCTCGTACGGAGATACTCATGCTCACGTAACTCCACTATGTAGCGCGTTTGGCCGGAATGCGCAATCATTCCCACGATTCGACGCTACTGCCGGAGCGCGCCCTCCATCAAGCCCTTCATGAACCACCTTTGTAGGCCGATGAAGAGGACGAATGGTGGGACGATCATCATGATGAACACGGCGGCAATTCGCGGCCACTCCCACACGCCTGTCCCAGCGGTAGCCTCGGCCATGCCTACCGTGAGCGTGCGCGCGGCCGAGGTGGAGGTAAGCGTGTAGGCCAGCAAGAACTCGCCCCACATGGCAATGAAATTGAGCATGCCGACCACGATCAGGCCATTCGCGCACAAGGGCAGGGCGATCTGCCAGAACGTGCGGAGCGGTGAGCATCCATCGGCACGCGCGGCCTCGAGAAGTTCCTTGGGGATGGTCCTGAAGACGCCGGTCATCACAAAGGTGCTGACCACCAGATTGATCGCGATGTATGGCAGGATCAAGCCAATCAGGTTATCGAGCAAGTTGAGATTGGCATTGACCTGGTAAATACCGATCACCGAGGTGATCTGGGTAGGGAAAAATAGTGAGGCGGCGAGCGCCGCCACGACCACCCTCTGCCCGGGGAAGGTCAAGCAGACCAGCGAGTACCCCGCCAGACTGGAGATGACCAGAACGCCGACCAGGCCACCCGTGGTGACGATCACGCTATTCAAGAAATAGTGCGGTAATTCGGGGATATTGGTGAACGCGTACGAATACGCATCAAACGTAAAGTGCTTGGGGAAGAAGCGAATTGGAACGAGGTATGCCTCGGTCACAGGCTTCAGCGACATGCTGAACACCCAGACAACCGGCACGATCGCAACCAGGCAGAAGAAGATCAGCACGGCATGGCGCGCCAGTGCACCCGGTGGGAGGGGCCAGCGCAGCCTGGCTGACCGTCCGCGGGGCATGGCAGTGGGCTTCGTTCGCATTTCCATCACTACCCCTCCGGATCCGGTCGGAACAGCCTGAACAGTCCGATCGCAACGATAAGCATGATGACGGCGCCCACCCAGCCAATCGCCGCGGCATGCCCCATAGGCTGGGCATTGAGGAACGCAAGATTATACATATAGACGGTCCATGGGTGGAAGGTATCGTGCCCCATCACCAGGTATTCAACCAGTACGCCCATGGCGGTACTCAGGCGGAGCACCAGGATGATCAACAGCATTGGCTTGAGCAAGGGCAGCGTGATCTTCAGCGCGATCTGCCATTCCTTTGCGCCGTCCATACGTGCCGCCTCGTATAGCTCGCCTGGGATAGCGGATAGGCCAACCATGAAGAACACGATATGGTAGCCGATACCCCACCACCACTCCATGATCGCGATGCATGGAATGAACCAGTTCGTGTCGCCCAGCCAAATTGGCGGGTTGGACGCGCTGAAAAGGTGCAGCTTGTTAATCAGGAGCCAGTTGATCAGCCCCTGGTCCGGTCCGTACATCCAGTTCCACAGAATGAAGACGAGTGGGCCGGGAATCAGTGCGGGTATGTAGAGGAGCGTCCTATATATACCCGCTACCTTGGCATTGCGCACGCGATCGAGCAATATCGCCAGGAATAGCGGGAATAACACGCCGCCGGGAATGAAGATGATCGTGAACTCGGCGGCCTGACGTATGCCCTCCCAGAACACTGAATCCTGCAAGACACGGGCATAGTTCCGGAATCCGACAAACGAAGTATTGTCCGGATAGAGGTTGCGGTAGTTTGTGAAGCTTAACCACAGAACGCGCAGAATTGGAAACGCCTGGTACAGCAACAAAAACGCCAGTAGCGGCAGTATGAACAGATAGCCGAGCGCGCCGCGGCGGAACGCGCGCAGCATAGCGGCACGGCGGTGCATCGTCTGGAAGGTGGGGGGTACGCTACTATTCATTCGGTTTTTTGGACACGCATACCGAGATGACGGTGAAGCGCGCGTACCTCCTTTACAAGCAACTCTCCGTGCTAATCCTGTGCCGGTCCTCTACCGCGCCCTTGATTGGCGCCCGGAGGATGGTGGTGGCGGAGTTGTTAGCCGCCCGCGAAAGCTGAATCCGAAGCGGGCTGAAGCCCGCGGCTTGGCGAGGACTGTGAGTCTCCCCGGCCTGAAGTCCGGGGTTTCCTGGCACCCGTACCTTTCGATCCAGCAGCGGGGTATCCAGACACACCAATGTTTCGATCTCGCGGCGGGGATTCCTGGCATTCCTCCGTTTTGATCTAACTGCCGAGGTTTTTAGATCTCGTTGGCCACCCACGTAGCCTTCGTTACAGCAGTGCGGGAGGGCGGCGACAGATCGCCGCCCTCCCGCGGAGCGTCAGCCGCCTGTCTGCTGCGACAACTGGGTCTGGAAGTCGGTGCTGGCCTTAGCCAGCGCCTGTTCCGCGGTCATCTTGCCCTTCAAGAAGTCAAGGAATGGCGGCCCCATGACCCCACCAAACCCGAGCGAGAAGCCGTACACCGAGTTGGGGATGGCCTTGCTGACCGCGAGCTGGCTATGGGCTGGATAAATCCAGTCCGGCACCTTGCCCTTGATCTTGGCGTAGATCGAGTTGAATGGGGGAATCTGGCCGGACGAGACCACTTCCTTGGTCCAGAAGCGCTCATCGCTCAGCAGCACCGTCAGCCAATTGGCTACGGCATGCTTGTTGCTGCCGTACTTGAACAAACCGGAGCCGGTATCCCAGAAGACGGAGCCGCCGGCGCCGCCGGCAGCCGGCTTCGGCAGGCGCGCCAGGCCCATGTCGCTGATGCCGAGACCGCCGCCCCAAAGTGGCGCGGCGTGGACTGTCGTGTTGGCATACTTGAAGATCATGGCCACGCGGTTGGCCTTCATGGCGATCTCGTCGACGGTACCGGCCTCTACCGCGGTGCCGGGGCTGAAGAAGTCCTTTGGCGCGTAGGGCACGATTCCCTTGAGAATCTTATACGCCTGCGCATACGCCGGATGCTTGAAGTTCGGGTAGCCTTCCTTGGTGTACACATCGAGGCTAATGCTGTGCACGACCGGCATGATCGAGCGCCACGGGTGCCAGTCAAAGGTGGCGCCTGATACCTGGCCGCCGCGGAGCTTGGCGGCCGAGATTCGATGCGCGGTGTCGGTGAACTCCTCCCATGTCGTCGGTACCTTGGTGATTCCGGCCTGCTTGAACATGCTCTTCCGCCACTGCAGGCTGGAGATATCCAGGAGCATCGGCCAGTCGTACATCTTGCCGTTGATCATGCCTTCTTGCTGCACGGACATGGGCATGTCATTGCGCACGCTGGCGGGCATGTAGGCGTCCCAAGGTTCGAGCGCCCCCGCGGCCTGCATCTGGGCCATTTCCACGAAGGGCGTCATGCCGACGTAGACGTCCCAGGATGAGGTCTTCCGTCGAGCCTCGAGGAGAAACTTTTGCGTGCTGAAGGCGGTGGTCGGCGCTACGTTGATCTTTACCTGGGCGTCTTTGTACTTGGCGTTGTATTCCTTGGTAAGCGGCGCGATTTGCGGGTTGAAATTGAGAATCCAGGAATAGAAGCCAAGGTTGGCGACGCCCGTGGCGGCTGCGGGAGCCGCCTCGGCAGCGGCGATGTCGGAAGTGGCCGTTGCCGGATTATATGCCTTTAAGAAAGCCCCAATTGCGGTGGCGGTAAGGCCCAGCTGAGCAGCGCGCTTCATGAATTTGGCGCGCGTGGTGCGACCGGCGCACAACTGATAGAACTCGTCGTAAACTGGTTCGTAATCGAAGCCTTCGTGCATGGAAGCCTCCAACGTGTGACTTATCCGGTTTCAGGGCGCGTGTGGTGTAAGACATTCGTCTCGCTACCGCGCCTACAATGGTGAAATCCTCATCTCGATCCTGCAACGTCCCTTCACCGCTTCGATGAATGAGCGGTAGTTGGATCGACGGTGAAGGTTTTGCGGGCTTACCCTCCCTCCTTTCTCACGCGAATGAGCTAACGTTTACGACGATGCCGTCAAAGCGGCCTACAATGTGTACCGATTTTACCGACAACTGCCTTACGACGCCAGAGCCTGCCTGAGATTTCCCGAAGAGCGAGCCAATCGTGCTCGTGCCTCCTCGGGACTGAGCTGCTGTGCCAGCGCCACGATCGCCACGCGCACGTCCATCCCACTGGCCGCGAGCATCGCCTGTGCCGAGTCATCGCCGGCGCCGGTAATGCGACGAATGATCGCGGCGGCACGCTTCTGAAGTTTTACATTGTCGGGCCGAACGGCGACCATCAGGCCGTCATAGACGTGCCCGAGTTTGGTAAACGTCGCCGTGGATAACATGTTGAGCACCAGTTTTTGGGCCGTCCCTGCCTTCAACCGTGTGGACCCGCCCACCAACTCGGGGCCCACATCGACGGCGATGCAGTGCCGGGCAATGCGCTCGAGCGCGCTGCCACGCGCGCAGACCAGCGCCACGGTCTCGGCGCCAAGCCGAGCGGCTTCTTCCACGGCCCCGATCACGTACGGTGTGTTGCCGCTGGCAGCCACGCCGATGGCCACGTCGCCGTGGCCGACTCCGGCCGCACGCGCGTCCTCGGCGCCGCGTTCCGCGTCGTCTTCCAGGTTCTCCATCTGGTGTGCGAACGCCAGGTTCCCACCGGCCAGGTGCGCCTGCACCACCGTTGGGGCAACGTCGAACGTGGGCGGACACTCATAGGCATCCAGCACGGCCAAGCGACCACTGGTGCCGGCGCCGAAATAGTGTACGTGGCCTCCTTGCCCGATCGCGGCCACCATCACATCGACAACGGCCGTGATGCGTGGGATCGCCACGCCAACTGCCGCGGGCACGCCTTTATCCTCATCGTTCATGGCGGTGAGAATGGCGGCGGTGTCCCATGTGTCGATGCCTTGGTACGGTAGCTGGTCGACCATGAATTCGGTATCTCCATCGCTCCAGCAGAGCCGGGCCCGTGCGCCGCGGCAACGTCGTCGTTGTTGCCGGCAAAAAGGGCTTCCGCGCAGATTAATTCCAGTACAAAGAGGAATAGGCCAATTGGTCTATACAATCCGCATCAGCCTCACCACCCTATCACTCCACTCGGAGGATTGTCAATGCTGATGTGGGGAGCACACAACGGCGCTGATCTGGGGAGTACGCTGCCGCCTGAAGCAATTCCGCAAGAGGGTTGACGGGGCCGGATCCGGCTGCTACGCTTGGCTCGAGTGACGAAATGTCGCCGCGACACGAATAGGTATAGACCAGTAGCTGCATATGACAGACGTGATGATTCACGGTGATCGGTCTTTACCTATCTATGTGCAGCTCGAAAATCTCGTTCGCGACAAGATAGACAGCGGGGACTGGGCACCCGGCATCATGCTGCCGTCCGAGCGCCAGCTCTGCGACACCTACGGCATTGCGCGGATGACGGTGCGCCAGGCGATTAGTAACCTGGTCGCCGAGGGGCTGCTGACCCGAACCCAGGGTCGCGGTACATTTGTGGCCCGACCACGCTTGCGCCAACCATTGAGTAAGCTCACGAGCTTTACAGAGGACATGCGCGATCGCGGCCTCCTGGGCAGCACACGTCTGCTGATGCAAGAGCAAATGGCAGCGAGTCCCGAGATCGCGGCAGTGTTGGCGATTGCCGTGGGCGCCCCGGTGCTTCAAATCCAGCGCCTGCGGTCCGCGAATGGGCATCCCATGGCGCTTGAGACCTCCACGCTACGCGGCGACATCACCGCGCCGCTCCGGCACGAAGACCTCGAGCACCAGTCCCTGTATCGCCTCCTGGAGGAGCGCTGTGGCGTGCGCATGCTGCGTGCCAGCCAGGAGCTCGAGGCGGGCATTGCCGGCGAGGCGGAGGCGCGCTTGCTGGAAGTGGCGCCCGGTGCGCCCGTCTTGCGCATCCAGCGGAGAAGCCTCGTGCTGTGGCAAGGCCAGGAGGTGCTCTGTGAGTATGTGCGCTCGACGTACCGCAGCGATCGTTATCGCTTTTATGTCGAGCTCGAACGCTGATCGACTGCCCAGCTGCCAACTCCTCTCATCTCCGCGGTCGTGGATCGGCAGCCACCCATGACACACTCGCAGGGTGTTACTGGTTCCCCTCGCCGCCTCCATGGATCGGCACATGACGGTGTGACGTCGTGCATTGAAAGGCCGCAGGCGCGTAGGCGGAGAAGCGCCGGGCGCGCCACGGCAAGCACGCGTTCAGTCCTCGGCGCCAGCGGCCAGTTGGCTGACGCGACACCATAGCACAACCGTCGCTTGACAGGTGTTGGGGGTCAAGCCATACTTGCCAAGCACGTCTGGGATTGCGCGCTGTGCGGTGTGCTGGCCATTCGGGGAGATGATCATTGCACCACACGCGGCCCTTGGCCCGGCATGTCCACTCTGGCGCCCTGCTGCCACGGGAAGTTCTACTGCAGCGGACATACCTGCGCGCCACTATTTCTCACAACCACCCCGAGCCACATGGCTACACGGTGCCGGCAGCCCTTGCGCCGGTAATTGGCCCAGGCTTGGCCGGCACCCTACGTATCAATGCCCTCTAGCAACCTGAGGGCGCCCCATTTCCAGACCAGAGGAGAATCGCGTGACCGAATCTAGCCCTGCCCAGACCAAACGTGGTATCGAGTGGGGCCACCTGCTGACGCTTATCTTTGTCGTTGGGCCTTTCCTGGCCCTCACCTTCGGTATCACGCAGCTTTGGAACCGCGAAGTGAACGCGCGCGACCTGGTGATCTGCGGCGCCTTCTATGTGCTGTCCGCGTTAGGCATCACGATTGGTTTCCACCGCCTGGTGACTCATCGCAGCTTCGTCACCTTCTGGCCGATTCGCGCGTTATTCCTGGTGCTTGGCTCGCTGGCGGTGGAGGGATCCGCGGTGTATTGGGTGGCCACCCATCTTGAGCATCACGCCAAGAGCGACCGCGAAGGCGATCCGCATAGTCCTCGTGAAGGCTTCTGGCATGCGCACATCGGCTGGATGCTCGGCGCCTACTCGGCCAAGCCGGAAGTCTATGCGCGCCACCTCGAGCAGGACCGGTTGGTGCAGATTATCTCCCGCACCTTCGCTGTTTGGGTCGCCGTAAGCCTGGCGCTGCCCGCAGTACTTGACGGCTGGCTCTCAGCCGGAAGTCCCGGCGGCTTCGGCACCGGCTTCTGGCACGGCTTCCTCTGGGGTGGGCTGGTCCGTGTCTGTCTGACGCACCACATTACCTGGAGCGTGAACTCGATCTGCCACACCTTTGGCCAGCGGCCCTTCGCGGCGACGCGGGATACCAGCCGAAATAACCTGCTGGTGGGGATACTGGCAATGGGCGAGGGCTGGCACAACAATCATCACGCCTTCCCCTCGGCGGCGTACCATGGCTTCACCTGGTGGCAGATCGATGTCTCCGCGTATGTGATTCGCCTGCTCAAGCTGTTACGGCTGGCGAGCAAGGTGCAAATGCCCGGTCTGGAGGCGCAGGAGCGACTACGCACTCGAGTGCGAACGCTCCCTCAGGCAGCAGAGGACCAGGTCAGCACGGTGGCAAGCTGACTCTCATTATGGTCGCAGCATGCCGTGCCGGCATGCTGCGACAGGCATAAGCGCGCTGGAGCACGAGCGCTCATGCTATAATGAAATGAAGAAGGGGTAAATATTCCCTCCCCGTCGCTGCGGAGGTCTTTGATTCTCCATCTCGACAGCGAGCTCATGAAGGTGGGTAACGAGCAGTTCCCGCTGCTGGCGGAAGCCCTGTGGGAGTGCAGTAATTCAGTGCCGACTCAAGTCGGCGTTTCATCACACGTATCTTCCCGTAGCGTGCGATGCACCAGAGCTAAACATCGGGTGGTTTGTAGTTAGGACCACGCGGGTGCTCGGGTCCTGGCCAAATTGTGCTGGTATTGGGGTTCTTACGGAACGGCCCTAGGCGGTAGCACATCCTGGCGCACGATAGTTGTCGCTTGGCGGGCGCACCGGCCAGCGCTGGAAGCTCCGTAACGCGAAGGAGCAGTGTGGTGGGACTGGAAATTGCTCTTGGGCTCATAATTCTGGCCGTTCTAGCCATGCTGGTTAGAACGGTTCGTATCGTTCCTCAGGCGCGCGTGGGCGTGATTCAGCGCCTGGGCATTTATCACCGCACTGCCGACAGCGGCCTGGCTATCGTCCTGCCGTTCATCGATACGATGTTGCCGCTTCTTGATATGCGCGAGCAGGTGGTGAGCTTCGAGCCACAGCCGGTGATCACGTCGGACAACGTGACGATTAATGTCACCAGCGTGGTGTATTACCAGATCCTGGATGCCAAGAATGCCAGCTATCAGGTAGCAAACCTGCTAATGGCCATGGAGCAGATCGCCCAGACCACACTCCGCAATGTGATGGGTAGTCTGTCACTCGACGTCAGCCTGACCAGTCGCGATGAGGTCAATACCCGGCTGCGTCTCGTATTAGACGAGGTGACGGAGAAATGGGGCGTGCGGGTTACTCGCGTGGAAATCAAGGACATCAGCCCGCCAAAGGACATCCAGCTTGCCATGGAAAAGCAAATGCAGGCTGAACGGAACAAGCGTGCCACGATACTGACGGCGGAAGGCGAGGCGCAATCGGCAATTCTACGGGCCGACGGCGCACGGAAGTCATTGATACTCGCCAGTGAAGGCATGCGCCAGGCGTCAATGTTGCGCGCGGAGGGAGATGCCAAAGCGCTACTTACGCTTCAGGCGGCGCAGGCGGAGTCGGTACGCATGGTCTTCGCGGCGGTTAACGAATCGGGCGCCACGCCGGAAGCGCTGCAATACCAGTACATGCAAATGCTACCTAAACTAGCGGAGAATCCGGCGAACAAGGTCATCGTGGTGCCTGCCGATATGGCGGGCCTGGCCGGGCTGGTGACGGCGATTGGCCAGATTCGTTAGCGCGCTATGAACACACGGCACCCGGAGCTCAGGACTATCCTGGATACTTCATGGACGGGTGGTACACACCGGCTCAAGTTCACACATAGCGAGACATGCCGGTACAGAGAGCAATGGGGTTTCCGTCCCGAGGACGGCATGCGTGAATAAACCAGGCTATCGCTGAAGGCAGCAGGCGCCTTGTAGTCAGACAAGTTGTTGTAGCGTATGAGGAGGACTGTTATGTCACAAAGTCGCGATATTCGTGAGGACGCACTGAAACCGGAGACCGTGTTGGGCGACGGCATTTCGTGCAACGGCGTGGATGCCTCGGCAGCACGGCGGGCCCACATGCGAGAGCTTACTATGGCGCGACAGGCGGCCGAGAAGCGCCACGCGCGCCGCGGTGGGAACCCCGGTATGGATCGTCCTGCTCAGCTCGCCGCGGCGCAGGAGCGCACAGTCGAGCTGCACGCGGAGTTGGCACGCATCGATGCCGAGCACCGTACGTGGATGCACGAGCAGGGTCACGACGTGCCCGAGCCTCGCCCACGCTACCTCAAATAGCCGGGGCTCAGGCAGCAGTACCCTACTGCGCCGGCCTGGCGGCCACCCTACACTCCAAGCACGGGATCGTTCGCGGCCTTGTGCAGCGCACTGGTACGCGCGGCCTCCAGCTCGGCGCCAAGCTCCGCGAAGCGTTGCTCGACTGGGTGTAATGCCGCGGCACCCTCAGTGACCGAACCGCCGGCTAACGCGCACTGAGCGATCAGCCGGCGTGCAAACGCCTCGGTGAGGCGGCGCTGACCGCTTATCGCCAGCCGGAGCGCTTCCTCCGCGGCTACGCGAGCGACGGCGCCCGCACCCTGGCGCAGTTGGAGCTCGGCGTCGACCAGCGCGGCCTCCACTCGCACCTCCGCCAGGCCATGCACCACGGCTAGTTCCTGGGCCCGTGCCAGCTGGGCGCTGGTTAGCCGCAAGCGGCGTTCGCTCCACGCGGGGTACCGCAGGTGGGCACGCGCGAGGCCCAGAAGGGCAAGACCTTCGGTATCAGGAATCGTGGCGCGGCGAGCTATACCGCGGGCCTTCCGATACCAGATGAGTGCCGCACTAAAGTCGCCGCGCTGACAGGCCAAATCGCCAACCCCGATCAAAGTACCGGCGAGATATTCCAGCGGACCCGTTTTCTCCAGGATGGCCAGCGCTCGCCCGAAGCAGTCCTCTGCCTGGGCAAGATTGCCGCGTAGCGCCGCTATGTTGCCCAGGTTTGTCCAGACCCCGCCAAGGGCCGGTTGCTCGCCGATCCGCACTCTTATTTCTAGACTCTGCTGATAGCTCCGCTCAGCTCGCGCGAGGTCGCCGTGGCCCTGGGCAACGGCTCCCAGGTTGTTCCAGGTGGCGGCCAAGGCGCGCTGCTCACCAAGCACCTCCCAGATGGCACGACTCCGTTCGTACGACTCCAACGCGGTACGAAGATCGCCACGGTCGTAGGCCACATTGCCAAGATTGTTCCAGCAGCTGCCGATACCCCACTGATCGCCGATGCGCTCGCGGATTGCGAGACTACGCCGGGAGCACTCCACGGCCCGTTCGTAGTCTCCGCGGTCATAGGCGACGATGGCCTCCCCATTCCAGGAGACGGCAATGCCATGCTCGTCACCGATCTGCTCGCGGATGGCCAGGCCGCGCTGGAAGCAATCGCGGGCCCGGGCTTGGTCGTTCCGCTCGTAGACGATGTCCCCCAGCAGTTGGTACGCATTGGCGCTCGCCGGTCCCGGCGGCTCGTCGCGTAACGCGGCCACGGCTTGCGCCACGATAACTTCCGCCGCCTCGAACTGCCCCTGACGAAAGTAGATTTCCCCGCGACTGACATCCAGGGAGGCGCGGATGGCCGGCGGCACATCCGCCTCGCCCAGAGCCATGGCTGCATCCAACGCCGCCAGTCCCTGCGCGTACTCCCCTCGTTTCTCCCAGGTGGCGCTCTCCTTTCGCCAAAGCTCCGCCTGGCGACCCGCCTCCGTGGCGAGAGCACGCGCCTGCACGAAATGCTGCTGCGCGCCGGCATAGTTGCCGTCGAGGATCAGGAGGTCGCCCATTTTCTCGTCAACACGTGAACGGGCCGCGCGCCAGACCGGATCGCCCGTACTCGACAACGGCTCTAGATGTACGTCTGCCTGGAGATACTGCGCCATGGCCTCGGGCGTTGCATATGCGGCGGCAGCCTGGTCACCCGCGACCTCGCCAAAGTGAGCCGCCTGCTCATGGCAGGCTGCTTCGCCAAAATGCCAGGCAAGTGCCGCCGCATGTTCATCGGTCTGTCCCGCGTAGCACGCTTGAAGCGCTTCGCCGGCACGGCGGTGCAGCACACCGCGCCGGCGGGTTGGGAGCGATTGATACATCACTTCGGGAAGTAGCGGATGGTGGAAGACGTAGCCGTGGACCGTTTCTTCCAGTAATCCTGCCGCAATCAGGGCGTCCAGCTCATCGAGCAGGGCGCCCTCCGGGAGATCGGTCGCCGCGGCGACGACCGGGTAGGTCAACCTATCGCCTAGCACGGCACAGAGCCGTACCAACTGCGCCGACGCCGCGCTAAGGCGGCCCACCTGCGCGACCATCAGGGCCTGAATACTTGCCGGGAGTGGCAGCTGCGTGCCCCCGCTGAGTTGCCAGCAACCATCACGTAACGACAGTCGCCCCGTCGCGCGAAGAGTATCGACCATCGCAATAATAAAGAGCGGATTCCCCTGGGTCCGTGCGTGGATCAGCCTGGCTATGCCCCCATCCACTGGCTCTGGCGCAAGCAGCGCGTTCACCAATCTGCCGGCCCCCTGGTGATCCAGCTGTCCTACCTGCAGCAATGTGGCTGTAGGCGCCGTCTGCAGCCCGGCTAGTAGCTCCGCCACCGGAGCGGCGATGCCCGCTTCATCACTCCGATAGGTGGCCACGATCAGCAGGGGCAGGGCCTTGCAGTTGCGTTGGAGATAATGCAGCGCCTGCACAGTGGTGGCATCGGCCCAATGCAGATCCTCCAGAGCCAGTACCACCGGCATGCTTCGGCAGAGGTTCTGCAGCAACCCGACCAGAGCCGCGAAGAGCCGGTGACGCTCCGCCCGTGGCTCTAGAAGTGGCGGCGCCGGCAAGTCCGGCAGCAGGCGTGCCAACTCCGGCACGAGGCGGACCAGGATCGCATGGAACGCAGCCTGGCTTGCCAGCACGGCTTGTGGCTGCACGGCAGCGTAGGCGCGCAGTGCTTCTTGAAGGGGACCATACGGCAGCCGGCCCTCCTGGAGATACGCATGTCCGAGCAATACCAGCGCACCGCGATCGCGGGCTCGTTGCAGCACTGCCGCGAGCAAACAACTCTTCCCAGCGCCCGCGGCCCCACGTAGCACCACCAGGTTGCCTTGCCCGGAAAGCGCTTGGTCCTGC
The DNA here is from genome assembly GCA_028287725.1 of Chloroflexota bacterium. Lineage (GTDB taxonomy): Bacteria > Chloroflexota > UBA5177 > JANWHV01 > JANWHV01 > JANWHV01. The sequence continues at coordinate 16,356 of JAQBPC010000292.1, forward strand.
AATTGCTGGAGTGTCGCCAGCTCATCGTCTCTTCCTTGCAGCGACAGACTCACCGGGGGAAAATCGAGCACAGGTTGTACGGGTACGTCGTCTTGCGGCGCCACTGATCGGATGGACGACAGGTTGCCCGTCTGCAGTTTCCTGTAGACCTGTTGCGTCTCAAGCTCGGGCCGTAGCTCCAACTCCCGATCCAGAGCTTCCGCCAATCTCCTGTAGGTACGGATCGCGTCTGTCCGCCGCCCAATGCCGCCCTGGATGCGCATCAAGTGGCGCGCGGCGACCTCATGGCAGGTGTCTATGTAAAGCACCGCCTCGAGACAACGCTCCGCTTCCTGGAATTGGTCGCGCGCAACGCATAACTCGGCCAGACGCATAAGCAACTGAACGCGCAGACCGCTGAGCTCCTCCCGGCGGCCGATTGCCCATTCCTTATACGCATCTTCCCGCATGTAATCGCCTGTGTAGCAGGCCAGGGCCGCCCGGCATGCTTCCAGGTCACGACGTCGGAGCGCCCGGGCGGCTGCCCGGGCAAACGCCGTTGCATCCAGCCACGCCTCATCCGGCTCGCCATCCAGGCTGGGGCGGAGCAGGAGCAGCTCGCCATCGTACTGCACATGGCTCCGAACGCTGCCTGGCGCATCCACGAGCTTCCGCAGCCGGTGTATCAGCACGCGCAAGTTGTTCGAGCCGGCCACGGGATCGGCTTCCGGCCAGAGGAGATCTATTGCCCGCTCGCGCGCCAGGCGGTGGCCGGGCGTGCTCAGCAGCCACTTGAACAGGGCGCCGACGGAGCCCTGTCCTGAGCGCTTCAGCGGTACTTCGATGCCGTCGCGCCAGAGCGCGAATCCTCCAAGCGTTCGGACCCGCAGGCCGGGCATCGCCACGTCAACGTATGCAGGCGGTAGGTCGGCCGTATCGACTGGCGCCTGGGGGTCCTGCCTCGGGCCCTGCTTCCCCATATAGCGTGATCGCGGCCGGCCATTCTCCCGCCAGAAGGCGTACCAGTAAGGCCCATGGCCCTGCGACCCGGATACGCAGAGGGGGCAGCTCGGCTTGCCACAGCGCCGGTACTGCTGGGTAAAGGTGACGCCGGCGGGCAAATCAGTCGGCATTGTCACCTCTAGGGAGATACCGCCGCTTCCCGATGTCATCCACGGGAATCCGCTGTCCTCTGGCCTGCGACCAGTATACGCCGTTACAGCTTGCACACAAGCTAGCTGCCCAAGCGCACACAAGTACAGAGATATACAAGCGGGCGACTTGAAACGTGGCCGTAATGGCGGCGCCGTAGTCTGAGGATGCGCTGCAAGAGACGAGACGACAGGTGAGGCAATGGCACGATACGACGCGTACCTACTGCGCATCTGGCGGAGCGGAGACGAGGAGCACGGACAGTGGGCACTGCGGTTGCAGCATTTGCCCGACGGTACGAGCGTACGCTTCTCATCTCTGGAGTCGCTACTGGCGCACCTGCGTTCCACGCTTGGTTCCGGCAGCGGATGCCGGCCAGATCCAGAAAATAGCGCCGCCACCGGGCTCGCCGGGGAGGAAGGAGCCGCGGGACCCATCGATTAACCGGCAAGGGGCCGAGACTACCGGCTAGTTATTGGCAATGACACGGCTCGACCCGCGTCTGCGTAGCAATCAATGCATCGATTTGAAAGGAACAACACCGTGAATGTGCGTGACGTATCGCTCGCTCGCGTCCTGGGAGCTACGCTTCTCGGAGCCGCCGTCCTCACGTCCACCACCGCCGGCCATGCCGCCGGCCAGCCCGAAACCCTGGGACCAAACCTCGTCGTCAATGGTGGCTTCGAGCGGGGCGCCGATCCTGGTCCGCAGATGTATATCACGCCCGGATCGCCGTACCTGGAGAACTGGGGCATCATAGGCTCGCAGCTACGCGTCGTCGGCACGTACTGGCAAGCGGAAGAAGGTATGCGGAGTCTCTCGCTCGCAAACGCTAATGGCGACGCGAGCAAGGCCATGATCACGGCGAGTGGCGTAAAACAGACCGTCAGTACCACAGTGGGCCAGCGGTACCGCGTCAGCTTCTATCAGGCCGGTAACCCTGGCACCGGCCGGCCACCGGGCACCGTGCGCTGCCTTATTGGCGGCCAGACTCATGACTACACCTACCAGGCAACGGCGGCAGACACCCTCATGAAAATGAACTGGGTGCAGCGCTCCTTCATCTTCATCGCCAACGCCGCCCGCACCGATATCGCCTTCTACGGCTACTACACGCCGGGCAACATGCCCTTCGGTATCGACAACGTGCAGGTGCGCGCAATCCAAACCAGCACATCGCAAGCGACGCCAGTGCCGGCCGGCACCGCCACGCAGCAGACCACCGTAAAAACCACGCTGCTGCTGACCGCTGCCAGTCTCGCCCCTGGAGCGAAGCAAACAGTAACGGTGAGCACGGGTAAGAACTCGTCGGTCGCCCTGATCGTCGACTACCCGGACCGTTCGCAGTTCGTCGTGCAGGGCCGCGCCGATG
>JAQBPC010000297.1 GCA_028287725.1 Chloroflexota bacterium
ACCTGGAAGCCACTCGCGCCCTGGCCCGGCCACGGGCACCCGAGGAGTATCGTCGAGCGATCAACGTCATGCAGCAGGAAAATGACCATATGACGCGGTTGATCAATGACTTGTTGGCTCTGGCGCGGGCCGATATAGACCACAATACGATGCATCGCGGCAATGTGGACTTAAGCGAGATCGTGCTCGACGTCGCAGAGCGCCTCGAGTCATTGGCGCAGTTGAGTTGCATGACGATCCGCATTGACCCTCTCCCCGAGCTGCTAGTTCCGGGAGATCAGACCTCCGTGACGCAGATGGTCACGAACATCGTCGAGAATTCGCTCAAATACGGTGCGGGCTTCGCAACGCATGTGCGTATTAGCGGCGGCTACCGTCACAATGGCGATATTGCCGGTGTGTGGCTTCGAGTTAGCGATGACGGACCAGGCATCGCCGAGGAGCATCTGCCCCATCTTTGCGAGCGATTCTACCGTGTCGACACTGCGCGTACGCACCGTGATGGAGGGGCTTTAGGGGACGGATCGGCAGAGATAGAGCCCGCGGGGAGTGGGCTGGGCCTGGCGATTGTCCGCGCGATCGTCCGAAGTCACCAAGGCGATATTAGTATTCAGTCACAGCTTGGCATGGGAACGGTATGTGAAGTTTGGCTTCCAAAGGGTAAGGGAGCCGCATCGCCAAACCACTGGTGAATATTAAATAGTTATGTGTAGGAACTACCTCCGTATACGAGTACGCCGAAGGTGCGCTCCTGCCGCGCCGAACGAACTGTGGTGTTGAACGACTCGCTGTCCGCGCGTGCTACTTACAATTTGCGACGCGTCTCTGACTCCACAGAGTCTGTCCGCAGAATGTGCGAGCTCATCAAGCTGGTCGCCAGTAAAGTAAAATACGCAACTTCTCGATTGCCACGCTTCCTGTGCCGTGCTACGCTCGTGCCAGTTTGATGCGTGATTGCGTACTTTAAGGAGAACCGAACATGAAGGCAACTCTCCAGACTTGCCGGCGCCTTTCTGCACAGGTTCGCAGTGGTGCTGTCCTCTTGGAGCGCGTCTGCTAAGTGTTCGTTGACCTCCTGGAAGTTGCTATAGCTGGACCACACAGCGGGGTCATTCGCGTCTAACAATTTTCTCGCCCCATTCGGGCACTTCTAATGGTGCCCGGAACGCGAAGGTCGTTGCGAATGGTCCTGTCGTCGAGCTGCAGCTAACTCTACAGAAACACATTGACCACCAGCGCGCTCTCTTTTGCCGGCTGCGCCTAGCGCGCCTCTCTCAGCCACGGTGTCCGGTTGTTCTATGGCCGCTGCTTTTTGTTCGGCCAAGCGCGATCGCCCGTGGCTTTTTTGCGCTTTCTGGAGTTAGCCGATGCTTGCAACGCCCTCTGTGTCACTTATTTTCTCTCCGCCGCGCCTCGAACAGTGGGTGAGCCGGTACGCCGCTCTTGAACGTCGCGATACCCGCAGCAAGTTCTTCCGTCCCGCTTTATGCTGGATAACCTGCCGCTCGCAGCGAGACTAGGAGTTTCCGTTGCACTTTTTTCAGGCACTTACCCGCTACTGGCGGCTATTGTCGCGCTATTTGCGGCCTCAGTCGCAACTGATGGGCCTGCTGGTTGTCATCCTGTGTGGCACCATCGTCGTGCAGGTGGTCACGCCGCTCGTTGCAAGCCAGTTCATCGACCAGGCCACCTCCGGCGGGGCACTGCACAATCTGATCGTCCTGGCGTTGCTGACCATCGGTCTAGCGCTGGCACGACAGGGTGCGGCAGTCGCCGAGACCTATGTTGCAGAAACTCTGAGCTGGACGGCCACGAACGAGCTTCGTGCCGACCTCGTGGCCCACCTCCTTCGATTGGATGCCACGTTTCACACGGCCCATACGCCGGGCGAGTTGATCGAGCGCGTGGACGGTGATGTGGCCGCCCTGGCCCGCTTCTTCTCACGGTTTATGGTCTACATACTCGGCAATGGTGTCTTGATGGTGGGAATGCTCGGGCTGCTCATTCATGTCGACTGGCGAATCGGACTTAGCTTGAGCGCCTTTGTTGTGCTGGCCCTGGTAGCCATGCTGCGCATCCGCGCTGTTGCCACACCTTTCTCCGTCGCGGAGCGCCAGGCCAGCGCCGATTTCTATGGCTTCCTGGGCGAAAACCTGGCGGGACTGGAGGACATCCGTTCCTGTGGCGCTGGAGAGTTCGTGTTATGCCGCTGCGCCGAGGTCATGCGGACGTGGCTGTCCGCGACGCTCAAGGCGCAGATGAGGGGCTATGCAATGGTCTCCACCAGCCAGGGACTGTTTGCTCTCGGCACGGCAGTCGCATTTGCCCTGAGCGCCATGCTGTTCAAGGCCGGGACGCTGACTATCGGCACCGTCTATCTGATTTTCCAGTACACCGAGATGCTGCGCCAGCCGACGGAGCAGATCCGGAACGAAGTGCAAGACCTGCAACAGGCGGGTGCCAGCTTGGGGCGTGTTGAGGCCCTATTGGGGACTGCATCACGTCTTACCGACGGTCCTGGCGTCGCGCTTCCACCAGGTCCACTGACCGTGGCGCTGGACGGCGTCACATTTAGCTATGCGGACGACACGCCGGTGCTACGCGACGTTAGCCTGTGCCTGCAGCCGGGCCGCGTGCTTGGTATCGTGGGACGCACGGGTAGTGGCAAGACCACGCTGACGCGGCTACTGCCGCGCTTCTACGATCCCCAGGCTGGCGTGGTGCGTCTGGGTGGCGTGGACGTGCGAGCGGTTAGCCTCGCCGCGGTACGCGCGCGTATCGGCCTGGTCACCCAGGAGGTGCATCTGTTCAACGCAAGCGTGCGCGACAACGTGACGCTCTTCGATGACGGCGTGCCGGATGACCGGATCATCACCGTGCTGGAGGACCTGGGCCTGGACGGTTGGCTACGGGAGCTGCCATGTGGGTTGGACACGCCGCTGGGGCCAGGCGGCGGCCTCTCCGCCGGTCAGGCGCAGGTGCTGGCATGTGCGCGCATCTTCCTGCGCGATCCCGATGTAGTGATCCTGGACGAAGCGTCCTCGCGTCTCGATCCCGCGACCGAACGGCTCGTACATACGGCGTTGGGTCGACTGCTAGCCGGCCGTACCGGCATCATCGTGGCACACCATCTTTCTACCATCGCGTTCGCCGACGACATCCTTGTGCTGGAGAACGGGCGGGTACGCGAGCATGGGCCGCGAATTGATCTCGCCGCCGATCCCACCTCGCGATTTGCAGAGTTGCTGCGGGTCACCACGGAGGAGCTCGCCCCATGAGGCCGCTTGCAACCTGGCGCTACCTTTTCGAAATGGCTCGCTTCGCGCCCAGACTATACTTGCTCCACTTTGTGTTTTGGAGCGCGATGATCTTGTTGGCACTGCTGCCGGGGCTGATTGCCCGCGCGTACTTCGATACTCTTACCGGACATGCACATGTGCCCTCGGGCACGACCGGCCTTATCGTGCTACTGGTGCTGATCGCTATAGGCCGCGCCGCCCTGTGGCTTATCGCCGGCTTTGTCGAGATCAATCTCCGGTTTACCATGAGCGGGCTGTTGCGCCGCAACCTGCTGCGGCATGTCCTGAACCGGCCGGGCGCCCAAGCTCTGCCCTACTCCATAGGGGAGACCATCAGCCGCTTTCGCGACGACGCCTATCAGGCCGAGGACTGCCTGGATTGGACCGACGAGATCCTGGGTCAAGGCCTGTTCGCCTTGGTAGCGTTCCTGGTGCTCCTGCATATCGACGCCCGCATGACGCTGGTCGCGAATCTGCCCCTCGTGATCGTGGCAGCAGCAGCGCGGCGGGCGGGCGCAGCGCTGGGTCGCTACCGTGCGGCCAGCAGCCAGGCCACCAGCCAGGTAACCGGAGCCATCGGCGATATGCTGACGGCAGTGCACACGCTGCAGGCCGCCGGCGCCGAAGAGCGGACCGTGGCCCGCTTCCGAAAGCTGAATGAGCAGCGCCGCTCAGCCATGCTGGCCGATCGACTCGCGACGCAGGCACTGGACGCCATCACGGCCAACACCGTGAGCGTGGGCACAGGTCTTATCATGCTGCTGGCGGCAGGCAGCCTGCGCAACAACAGTCTGACGGTGGGCGACTTTGTACTATTTGTGTCGTATCTTGGTTTCATCGCCGACTTCACCGACGGCCTCGGCAAGTTCCTGGCCCACTACCGCCAGACCGGGGTCGCGTTCGCACGCATGGACGTCTTACTAGACGGCGCACCGCCAGCGGCGCTAGTGGCGTCCACACAGCTGCAGCTGCGCGGACCTCTACCCACCATGCCGCCGCCGGAGCATTGCACGACCAACAGATTAGTCCTCGTCGAGGCCCGTGGTCTAACCTATCGCCACCCACAGTCAGGGCGCGGCATCGCCGCGGCGGACCTATGTCTGTCGCGGGGGACTCTGACGGTGGTGACAGGGCGTGTCGGCGCTGGAAAGTCTACGCTCCTGCGAGCCTTCCTGGGCTTGCTGCCCCGGGAGGCGGGCGAGATCCGATGGAACGGCCAGATTGTGGAAGACGCTGCCACCTTCTTTGTGCCGCCCCGCGCGGCGTATACTTCGCAGGCGCCGCGACTCTTCAGCGAAACGCTCAAGCAGAACATTCTCCTGGGGCTACCCGACGATCCCGCGGTCCTGAATACTGCCGTGTATAGCGCTGTCCTTGAGTACGAAATTCAGGCACTGGAGGCAGGGCTGGAGACCCAGGTGGGCAGCCGAGGCGTCAAGCTCTCGGGTGGCCAGGTGCAGCGAGCGGCTGCTGCGCGCATGTTCGTGCGCGGCGCGGAATTGATGGTAATCGACGACCTGTCCAGCGCCCTGGACGTCGAGGCGGAGCGCGTTCTGTGGGAGCGCCTATTCTCCCGTGATGCTGTTACGTGCCTGGCCGTCTCGCACCGCCGCGCTGCGCTACGCCGCGCCGACCACATCATTGTAGTGAAGGATGGCCACGTCGAGGCCCAGGGCACACTCAGATACTTGCTGGCTCATTGCGCGGAGATGCAGTCCCTGTGGCACGCTGACGTGCTTGAATGAGCGGTCACGAGGGCATCAGGAGGCGGCATGGCGTTCAGCATCGTACAGGTCGCCTCCGCGGAAGGCATCTCGACCGTTCCCACGAGTTCGTGTCTCAGGGAACGGTCGATTGACTGAGGAAGATGTGCTTGCACCGCACCTTTCGCATTTGTCAGTTACGTTCATGTAGTAGTCCATACAATAAAATGCGAAGATCGCCGCATCGGGAACAACCAGTATGACAGAACCCAGACGTGGAGCCCCGCTGACCAAGGCTCGTGTTGAGCAGGTATTTCCTACATTGACGCCGGCGCAGATGCGCCGCACCGCGGCGCACGGGCACACGCGCGCGCTACAGCCTGGCGAGGTGCTCGTCGAACCAGGCGACAGCGCCGTACCGTTCTTTGTGGTGGTCTCCGGTGAGATCGAGATAGTGCGCCCCGCGGGTACCGCGGAGACCCTTGTTACCGTCCATGGGCCAGGCCAGTTCACCGGCGAGGTCAATACCCTCTCAGGCCGTGGGGCTCTCCTTCGCATGCGTGTCGCCAAGCCGGCTGAGGTGATTGAGCTCGATCGCCAACAGTTGTTGGCGTTGCTGCAGACCGACGCCGAGATCGGCGAGATTCTGATGCGTGCCTTCATCCTCCGCAGGATTGAGTTGGTGGCATCCGGGATCGGAGACGTCGTGCTCGTCGGCTCAGCGCATTCCGCCGGTACGCTACGTATCAAAGAGTTCCTCATGCGCAACGGCCACCCCTACACCTACCTGGACCTCGAACGGGATCCTGAGGTACAGAATCTGCTGGATAGCTTTAAGATCACGGCACATGAAATACCCGTGGTGATCTGCCGCGGTCAGGTGGTGTTGCGGAACCCGAGCGACCAGCAAATAGCAGATTGTCTTGGTTTTAACGTGGCCGTCGACCAAACACACCTGCGCGATCTCATCATAGTTGGCGCCGGTCCCTCGGGGCTGGCGGCAGCCGTTTATGGCGCTTCGGAAGGGCTCGACGTGTTGCTGCTTGAAACGAGCTCGCCGGGCGGCCAGGCAGGCTCAAGTTCCAAAATTGAAAATTACTTAGGGTTCCCAACCGGTATCTCGGGCCAGGAACTCGCAGGTAGGGCATATACCCAAGCGCAGAAGTTCGGTGCGCAGATGTTAATCGCCAGGGGCACGCGACTCGCATGCGACCGCGTGCCATACGCCGTCGACCTGGAAAACGGTGCACGAATTCCAGCACGCGCTATCGTAATCGCGACCGGAGTCGAGTACCGGCGGCCGCCATATAAAAACTTGTCTCGCTTTGAAGGCGCGGGCATTTATTACAGTGCGACGTTTGTGGAAGCGCAGTTGTGTGGCGGATCCGAAGTGATTGTCGTTGGCGGAGGAAACTCTGCCGGCCAGGCTGCCGTGTTTTTGGCAGCGACGGCAAGACGAGTGTACATGCTCGTCAGGTCAGGTGGTTTGGCCGAAACAATGTCGCGCTACCTGATTCGGCGAATTGAGGAAACGCCCTCGATCACCCTAAGACCGCACACGGAGATTACCGAGCTCGAGGGAGGCGACCAGCTGGAATCAGTTCTCTGGCGCAACAATCAAACGGGTTATACAGAGGAGCACGCCATCAGCCACGTATTCGTCATGACCGGCGCCGCCCCCAACACACATTGGCTCGATGGTTGCATCGCACTCGACGACAAAGGCTTCATCAAAACAGGTCCCGATCTGTTGCAAGATGGGCTGAACATGGCGCGCTGGCCGCTTGCCCGTCCGCCGCAGCCGCTCGAAACCAGCTTGCCGGGCGTCTTCGCAGTAGGCGACGTTCGCGGCGGCAGCATCAAGCGCGTTGCGTCAGCAGTTGGCGAGGGATCAGTCGCGATCTCGTTCGTTCATCGTGCGCTCCAGGGCTAGCAAATCTACCGCCCTCCACCGAGATCAGATAGATTTGCTAGCTCACGTCGCACGCCTTCCAATCCCAACTTCAGCCCGGTCAATTCTTCAGCTGAGAGGCCGACCAAGAATCGTTCCATTGCGGCTTCTGTGTCCGTTCGACCCGTATGAAGTCGTACTATTCCTCGCTCGGTCAGGCGAAGACGCCAGCGCCTGCGGTCCTCGGGATCCACTGTTCGCTCGAGGTAGGCACCGCTGACTAGCTTGTCGGTGACGTGTGTAATCCTTGCAGGATCCAATCGCAGAGCACGAGCAATTAGTGTCGGTGTATCGATGCCACGGCCTACGCTACCGAGCACGCCAAGGTCTGCCAGGGTGAGAGGATCGTCGCCTGTGCCGGCACGAAGCGCCTGATCGAGCGCGCGCACAAGCTGTACCAAGCTGCCTGCCAGCCGCAACGCGTCGACTTCGGTTGACATTACAGCCACGTCCCCCATACCATTATCCTTGACATCAACAACTATTGTGCGTCTCTAGTTAACTCTTCGAGAGTATGCCACGGCGCCGCTTTAACGTCTACCTGCGCAGCGCTTGAATCGGCAGATGCACAAGTCTCCTCGGATGTTGTGATCTTGTGAGCTCCATTTAGGAGGAACACCCATGGCACAAGTACGGTCCGCGGCCAGCGTTGCGGCGACGCCTACTGGGCACCGATCCGACCGATATAAGTGGACCGTGCTGGGCAACACCACCATTGGCACGCTTGTCGCCACCATTAATGGGAGCATCCTGCTCATTTCGTTGCCTGCGATCTTCCGTGGCATCAACATTAACCCTCTGGAGCCTGGCAAATCCGGGTACTTGCTGTGGATCCTGCTCGGCTATCTGGTGGTGACCGCCACGCTGCTGGTTACTTTCGGACGCATCTCCGACATGGTTGGACGGGTCAAGCTCTACAATCTTGGTTTTGCTATATTTACCGCCGCGTCATTTCTCCTGGTATTTACCCCAGGCTCGGGCGACCAGGCGGCGATGGAAATTCTGATCTTCCGCCTGGTCCAGGGAATCGGCGGTGCATTTCTCTTCGCCAACGGCACGGCATTGTTGACCGACGCTTTTCCCACCGAACAACGAGGCTTCGCCCTTGGTATCAGCCAGGTAGCCGCCGTCCTTGGCTCGCTGGGAGGCCTGCTGCTCGGGGGCTGGCTTTCAACCATAGACTGGCGACTGGTCTTCTTGGTCAGTGTGCCGTTTGGTCTCGTCGGCACCATCTGGGGCTACCGCGGCCTGCACGAGACAGCAACGATTCGTCGTGGTCAGCGATTGGATGTTCCCGGAAACGTCACTTTTGCGCTGGGCCTAACCGCACTACTTGTCGGACTAACCTATGGGATTGAGCCTTATGGTGGCAGCTCGATGGGTTGGTCGAATCCGCTGGTGATCGGCGGCCTGGTGGGTGGCGCGATACTTCTGATACTTTTCGGTTACATCGAGACACGCGTGCCTGATCCGCTCTTCCGCCTGGAGCTCTTCAAGATCCGTAGTTTCAGCGCCGGAAATATCAGTGGCTTCCTGAGCTCTCTGGCTCGTGGTGGGCTTCAGTTCATGCTTATCATTTGGCTACAGGGGATTTGGCTGCCGCTCCACGGCTACTCGTTCGCCGATACTCCGCTCTGGGCTGGTATATACACCATGCCCCTCCTTCTCGGCTTTATCGTCACTGGACCCGTGTCTGGTTGGTTATCGGACCGCTTCGGAGCACGTACTTTTGCTACAGGCGGCATGCTGATCACCGCGGCCGGCTTCGTGCTGTTGACCTTTCTGCCGGGCGACTTCAACCAGTGGCTATTCTTTGCGCTATTGCTCTTCATGGGCATCGGTATGGGCCTTTTCGCCGCTCCAAATACGACAAGCATTATGAACGCCGTACCGGCGGAAGCCCGCGGCGTGGCGTCGGGCATGCGCGGCACCTTTCAGAATGCGGGCCAGATGGCGAGCATTGCGTTCTTCTTCAGCGTGCTCACGGCGGGCCTCGCTTCCAGCCTGCCGGGCGTAATGTATTCCGGCTTGACAGCTAATGGTCTCCCACAGGGCCTCTCGCACCAGATAGCCGCGTTGCCGCCAATCGGGGTACTGTTCGCCGCATTCCTTGGCTACAACCCTATGCAGTCACTCGTTCCCCCAGCGACCGCACATACGTTGAGCGCACACACGCAGGCCACGATTTTTGGCAAGAC
>JAQBPC010000164.1 GCA_028287725.1 Chloroflexota bacterium
GACGCGGATATGGCCAAGATGGCCGCCGATCTTAAGACTCAAGAGTGGTGGGCGATTACCGAGCCTATGCAAGTACCGCTCGAATCACGGAAGGCCGGCGAGTTTTGGGCCGATATGCCCGAAGTATTCCACTTCGACTGAGAATGCGCGCCATCTATGCGATAGAACGCAAAGAGTCCTGGTGGCTATGAAATCCACCAGGACTCTCTGTACTTCAGCAGCGTGATCCGCCGTTGCGAGGGAGCTTAGGCTGGAACCGGCGCCGCGGCCAATGCGGCCGGAACCGCGTGCGGCATCAAGGCCACATCAAATGCCTGGCTGATCTCGCTGACCGGGATGAACTGCATCTCCTTACGCAGCTCAGCCGGCAAATCCTCGAGATCGCCCGTATTGCGCTCCGGTATCAGCACTGTGCGGATACCAGCGCGATGAGCGCCGAGCATTTTCTCCTTGATGCCACCGACCGGCAACACCTTGCCTCGCAGCGTGATCTCACCAGTCATGGCAACATCATTCTTCACATCTCGGCCGGTCATAAGGGAAGCCAGGGCCACCGCCATGGTTACACCAGCCGACGGGCCATCCTTGGGCACGGCGCCGGCCGGGACGTGCACGTGGATAGTGCTGTTCGTCCACAATGCGGGGTCGATATTCAGACGCACGGAGTCAGAACGGACGCAGGTGAGAGCTGCCTGCGCGGACTCCTTCATCACGTCGCCGAGCTGGCCCGTGAGGATGAGCTGCTCATCCCGACCAGGCATGCGAGCCGCTTCGATGAAGATGATGTCGCCGCCCACAGGCGTCCACACCAGACCCGTTGCCACGCCGGGTCGATCGATCCGCTCAGCCTGCTCGTTCCGGTAGATTTCCCTTCCAAGCAGTCTCCGCACCGCTGCAGGATCGATGATCATCTGAGTAGTGGTAGTTGCGGTATCACCTTGCGGCTTCTCAGCCGTCCCGGCGGGCATTCCCTCCCTATCCGCGACCTCACCGCTCGGGCTTGTCCCATTACTCCCGCCGGCCTCCACGTTTGCCACAGGCTCCCGCCCGCTTACGCCGGTTCCGTCCGCAGACACGGGTGATGTCTGCCGTTCGCTCAATTCGCGCGCGACCTTCCGGCATATGGAGGCAATCTGGCGTTCCAGGTTTCGAACACCCGCCTCGCGTGTGTAACCGCGCACCACGGTTCGCAGGCCTTCCTCGGTGAAGGCGATCTCGTCATCCTTTAGGCCGTTGGCGCGACGCTGCTTTGGTACCAAGTACTTGATGGCGATCATCACCTTCTCGTCCTCGGTATACCCCGGCAGCTGCAGGACCTCCATACGGTCAAGCAACGGGGCCGGGATCGTATCCATGGTATTCGCGGTGGCTATGAACGTCACCCTGGAGAGATCGAAGGGGATGTCCAGGTAGTTATCTCGGAACTCGCGATTCTGCTCCGGATCGAGCACCTCGAGCAGCGCCGACGACGGATCTCCACGCCAGTCCGAGCCGACCTTATCGATCTCATCAAGCATGAATACCGGGTCGTTCGCGCCCGCGCGGCGGATTGCCTGGATTATCGACCCCGGCATGGCTCCGATGTACGTGCGCCGGTGACCTCGAATCTCCGCCTCATCTCGAACGCCACCCAGTGACAGTCGCGTGAACTTTCGGCCCATGGCCTTCGCAATCGACTGACCCAGGCTCGTCTTACCAACACCGGGCGGCCCAACCAGGCAGAGAAGGGGCTCGCGTTCGCCGCTTACGCCCTCAATGCCGCGATCATGCTTCATTTTCCGGACCGCGAGATACTCGAGAATCCGGTCCTTGACCTTTTCCAGGTCGTAATGATCTTCGTCAAGTATCTTCCGGGCGTTCTGCACATTAATCTCGCCACCCGTGCTGACGTTCCAAGGCAGGCTGATCAGCAGATCCAGGTACGTGCGAATCACGGAATGTTCCGGTGACGCGGTCGGGATACGCTCGAGTCGGGCAAGCTCTCGTTCCGCCTCCTTGCGTGGCTCCGGAGGCAGGTTAGCCGTCTCAAGACGTTCACGCAGCTCATTGATCTCGGCCTGCTGGTCGTCGGACTCGCCCAGCTCGCGCTGAATGGCCTTGAGCTGCTCGCGTAAGATGTACTCGCGCTGCGCCTTGCTCATCTCTTCCTGGGCTTGGCCCTGGATGCGGCGACCCAACTCGAGAACTTCAAGCTCGTGGCTCATCACGTCGTTGAGTATCCGCAGTTTCTCACTGAGGGTATCGGCCTCGAGTATCTTTTGCTTGACCTCAAGATCGATCTGCAGGCTACCTGCTATCAGATAAATGAGTTGCCGCGTATCTTCAAGATTGAGGACGACCGTGGCCAGCTCTTCAGGTAGATACTGTGCGAGGCCGACCAACTTCTGGAACGCCGCTACGGCGTTTCGACGAAGTGCCTCTACTTCCAGCGACTCCTCCGGCTGATCCGGGTAGACCGAGACCTTGGCCACAAGATATGGCGTCTCGCTTACGTAGTCCTCGATCTTTATGCGCTCCAAACCCTGCATGGCAACCATGAGGCCGCCGTCAGGGCGCCGTAAGAGCTGCAAGATTCGAGCCGCGGTTCCCACCCGTCGCACTTGATCCGGCGAAGCATTCTCGACCGACGGGTCGATCTGCGCCGCGAGAGCGACCATGCGGTTGCCACGCATCGCATCATCTACGAGCTGAATAGAGCGTGTTTGCCCCACCATAAGTGGCAACGCAGCATATGGGTACACCACGAGTCCGCGGAGGGGGAGGACCGGCAGGACAGCGGGAATCGTGTGCTGCACAGCCCCTTCCTGCGACTCTGCCTCTTGCTCGCTAGGCGCCTCGGCCGGAGTCTCGGTCAACTCCGGCGTCGTACTCGCCTCGTGATTCGCTAATTGATCCTTTTCATCTGCCATGTTGTAGATCTCCTCCGGCCCGCCGATCACTCGAATCGCCGGTGCCGGGCCAAGAAATTCGCCACACACGCTGTGGCGGTTTCACCAAGTTCATTACGCGCCCGCGCGTGGCAAACTGATCACCAGGAAGCCGCTTTCCAACGTGGCCGAGACGCGCTCGCTGTCGACAGGTTTTGGCAAACGTACTTCCGACCGGAACGGCCCATAATGGATTTGGGCCTCGTGGAACGCCAGGCGCCGGTCGGCGCGCCCCCCTGGCTCTTCAGAGGGGAACGATTCTTCTCGTGTGCCTGTAACCACGACATGATCGGCATACAGCGTGATCTCGATGGCATCCTCTGGCACGCCTGCAAGCTCCATCTTAACAATCAGGTGCTCAGGCGTTTCGTAGACGTCGGTTTGGGGTCGCCATTCGCCGGCGGGCAACATTGTGCGCTGTCGCACATTCCAGAGCTCGTGAAACAGCCGTTCCATGTCCTGCTGGTCGGCAGCGGGACTGGTCGTATAGGTCACCAATCGGTACCGCACGCGCATACTTTCTCTCCTCGGATCGCCGTACCCGCCCCCCGATTTTCCGCCAAGGGCTTTATAGTGGCGCGTACAAGGTTAATGATACATGAGAACGCAAGAACTCGAATTTAGACGCTCTTTAAACGTATCACCGCATCCCTTGTAACGCGTTCCCACTAAAACCCAATGCCAACAGGTGGCGTCGTACCTCCGTACCATCGCGGCGGGGGTGGATAGGTGGGCCGCGATCGCGCGAACAGTTTCACCAGCAGCAGGCCCGCGACGAAGCCACCGACGTGTGCCCACACTGCCACGCCACCGCCGCCGGAGGGACGGCCAAGCGTCACAAGTGCCGGAATAAATTGCGTGATGAACCAGATGCCAATCAAAATAAGTGCGGAAACGCGCGCCAACGTAAAGAAGAACCCAATAAAAATTAAGGCGTTCACCAGCGCATGCGGAAAGAGAACCAGATACGCCGCGAGGACGCCTGCTATGGCGCCGCTGGCACCAAGGTTCGGAATAAGGCCATCAGCCGGATTCGGATCAAAATTGATCGTGATAAATACCTGTGTGAGACTGGCGATAATGCCGCAGATCAGATAGAAAACCAGGTAACGCAGGTGCCCCATGGCATCCTCGACATTATCGCCGAAGATCCAGAGAAACAGCATGTTACCGAGGATATGCGCCCATCCTCCATGCATGAACATATTCGTGAACAGCGTCAGCCACGGCGGCGTTACAAGTGCCTGGCCTGAAGGGAGCCTGACGCACGCCGACCACGGGCAATGCTGAATTTCTGCCGGCAAGAGCGAGAGGTTGAAGACCAGCCAATTGGTCTGGTTGCTGAAATAGTAGACCCATAGAAAGACCACGAAGTTCGCGATGATCAGTCCGTAGTTGACGTAGGGAAAGGTACGGCGTTGCGAGTTGTCATCTGAAATCGGGATCATTATTGGCCCCCATCACGGATATTGCGCCGCCTTTCATCCCGGCGCACTTGAATCAAGCATACACCGGTACTTTATTGCGAACCGGCCGCGTTGCTGCAAGGTCCTGGTCACGCTACTATCAGTTAAAAGGGGCGCATTGCCGAGGGAGCCGGATGGCTGAACAGATTCTTGTTGTCGAGGATGAAGCCGCTGTGGCGCGCGGGCTTCAGTACGCGCTCCTCCAAGAAGGCTGGGGGGTGACGTTAGCGCGCAGCGGAGAGGAGGCGCTGGCCAAAATCGAAGACCGCGCGCCGGATCTCGCAATTCTAGACGTGCGCCTTCCCGGTATGAGCGGTTTCGATCTCTGCCGCGAGATTCGACGAAGCCGCACAATTCCGATCCTGATGCTGACGGCACGGGTTGAGGAGATTGACAAGGTGCTCGGCTTGGAGCTCGGCGCCGACGACTATATGTCCAAGCCGTTCAGTGTTCGCGAGCTCGTGTCTCGAGTACGCGCACTATTGCGCCGAGCCTACGGAACATTGGCAAGTACCGATGGCCGGCAGTCGCAGCTGCATGCAGGGAACCTTCGAATCGATCTGGAACGGCGACGAGTCTTTAAGGGTGAACGACGCATCGACCTGACTGCCACGGAGTTCGAGCTCCTTGCCTATCTCGCCCGTCATCCGGGCATCGTGTTTACGCGGGACCAACTCCTTCGGCAGGTCTGGGATTACGATAACTTCGTGGGTGACGAAAAGACCGTCAATGTCCACATTCGACACCTGCGCGAGAAAATAGAGGATCAACCCGACGATCCGGCGCATATCATCACTGTGCGCGGCGTTGGCTATAAGTTCGCCGGTTAGTGCGCCATTCCGCACGCGAGCACAGCCTGGCTGTTGTTTTTCTCATTCTGAAAGGCTGGATCTCCGTCTTCGATGACTGCATTGCGCTCGCTCTACCGGCCATTTAGATTTCTTCGGGCACTACATAGCCTACAGTGGCAACTTGCCGCTTCATATGCCGCGATGGCTGCTCTCTTGTGTGTAACCATCAGCCTGGTGGTCATGCAGGATCTTAGCCGCATCCTATTAGATCAAGACACTACAGATGTCGAACGACGCGCCGCCGTTGTCGGAGACTTAATGTATCGTGATCTTGGTCGCCCACTCGGCGTTGTACTGGCTGAGGCAAGTCAAGCCGTGCAAGCGCGGGTCTGCGTGTTGGACTCCGCGGGAGTGACACAAGGTTGCAGCGACGTCGGGCTGGTCGTCCGGCT
Organism: Chloroflexota bacterium; assembly: GCA_028287725.1. Lineage (GTDB taxonomy): Bacteria > Chloroflexota > UBA5177 > JANWHV01 > JANWHV01 > JANWHV01. Next base: position 5,637 of record JAQBPC010000164.1, read on the forward strand.
GGGCACCTCGCCAATGCCGACCATTGATGAAGAGGTGACGCGCGTTGTCCGGCCAATCGAGTCGCTCGCCGCCGTCCCCAATCCCGGACAGGCAAGTGTCTTCGGCTCCGTCACCGTCGATCAGCCGCTGACCTTTCGCCAAGCTACCGAACGCAGGGTGCGCGCCACGATTTTCCAGCTCAGCTTAATCGCCACGGCCGTCGCTGCCGGCGTCGGGCTTCTGCTCGGTAGAGGTCTCACGGCGCCATTACGCGCCCTCACGGATGCTGCGCGCCGGCTGGGCAGCGGGAATCTCAATGCCCGCGCGCCGCAGGACGGGGACGACGAGATCGGCGAGCTTGGCGCCGGCTTCAATCGGATGGCCTCGCAGCTGCAGGATAGCTTTGCCACGCTGGAATCAGAACGCGATGCGCTAAGAACGTTCATCGCCGACATGTCGCACGAGCTACGCACGCCAATCACCGCGTTGCGCACCTTCAACGATCTCTTGAGCCAAGGCGCGGTCGACGATGATGAGGTTCGGGATGAGTTCCTAAATGAGAGCGCGCTCCAAATCGAACGCCTTGAGTGGTTAGCTCAGAATCTTCTCGACCTATCGAAGTTCGATGCGGGCCTGGCCGAGGTGCATGTCCAGCGCATCGATCTACGCCCGTTGGTGCAACGATCTGTCGAAGAAGCCCAGCTCGCCGCCGGCCGAGTAGGGGTGAACCTGCAGTTCGAACCGCCGGACATCCCTGTTATCGCGGAGGCCGATGCCACACGGATGCAACAGGCATTGTCGAACGTGCTGCAAAACGCCGTCAAGTTCACGCCGTCCGGCGGACGCGTCGACGTAAGCGTGGCCCGCGAGGGAAAATCCGTACTCATTCGCGTGATCGATACCGGACCAGGTATCCCTCCAGAGGAGTTGCCGCACATCTTCGAGCGATTCTACCGCGGCCCTAGTCTGGCGACAAAGGTTAGTGGAAGCGGGCTTGGACTTCCAATTGTGCAGTCAATCATGCACGCGCACCATGGGGATGTCGAAGTGCACAGTGGCCCAGGCACGGGAACCGAGGTGGTCCTCTCGCTGCCGGCGGCCTGACACTGAAACTGGTTTCAGTGTCCTCTTACGAGCTAGTGACGTGTCCTCGATGCATATGCTTCGCGCAGTCGCATAGCCAGTAGAGGCGCCATTCCGATGTAGGGCGCATGAAACACCGCGTTGCACTCCTACATTCCGCCAGCGCACCACGAAACGGTTCGCCGCATCAGATAGTCGTACTTCCCCCGCACTGGGCGGAATTGCGCGCGAGACAGCGCCGGCCGGAAGTCATAGGCGCGATCGTCAATTATCGCGGCCATGTTGTAAGCAACAAGCCTGCCTTCTTGTAAGAAACTGGCCTGCCTTTCGGAGTTCGCCTATACTGACGGTAGACTGCGTCTGGTAGTCGAAGTCCCCTTCAATATCGCTCAGGGAGAGTCGGCCAACCTGGGCAAGTTGCGCCCTGAAGCGGCTGAACATTTGGAAAAGTGCAGGTCGACTGACGGCCGCCTGCGGAATTGGCCACCAACTACTGGCGACGCAAGCAACGATTCAAATGTTTGTTGGCAACTCCACCGACCTAGCACCCCGACCCCGGGCTAGGGTATACCACTACTATCCCCCCTGGTACAGTTCGCTTTCAGAGCGTCGATAGAAGATGGAGGAAGATCATGGCTGACCCGAACGTCGATTTTAACACAGGTGTCATCGCGGAGTTTCGCGCCAACGGTGGCAAAGCTGGCGGTCCATTCACCGGCGCTCCGTTAGTCTTGCTGACCACGACCGGCGCCAAGAGCGGCAAACAACTCACCACGCCGCTGATGTACAACACAGACGGTGATCGCGTGCTCGTATTTGCCTCCAAAGGAGGCGCGCCAACCAATCCTGCCTGGTATCACAACCTGACGGCGCACCCCAAGGTAACCGTCGAGATTGGCAACGACTCGTATGAGGCAAACGCGGTGGTTCTGACCGGCGCAGAGCGGGATAGACTTTACAGCCGGCAGGCGGAGCAGTTTCCGCAATTTGCCGAGTATCAGGCAAACACCTCTCGCACCATTCCCGTTGTGGCCCTCGAACGGGTGAAATAAGCTCGATTCACCAGAGCCAACGACCGCCGCAAGCGTGCATGGGGCAGCTCATCTTGACGAGCCACCCCATGCACCTGCCTACTGCCCGGCGATCGGATACCTTCCACATTCCTGGCGAAGCTGACGTTGAGCGCGCACTGCAGTGTGCGGCTTGCCCATGGTCGAGGCTCAGCGCCGTGGCAATTCCGCCCGCGTCCCGCGTGTTTCATTAAAGTCCTGTCACTCCTCCGCCACGCCGCACAATTTCACCCGATTTGCCCCAAATACCACTCGAATCGTTAACGCTTCTTAATCGTAGCGTAGCCTATGATTAACGCGCGTTCGATATCGTTAATATTGCTTGGAAGATTCACGGGGCCGCTGTCACACATACGAGCAGTGAGACATAGGAGAAACGGATAGGATGCTGCCGCACAATCCTTCAGACCACAATGAAGCCGGCGAAACTCCTGAAAGTCTGAGTGGAGTGGCGTCGCCACTGTCCCCGCCATCATCAATGCAGTCGCCAGATAATCAACCTACCATCCAAAATCCTACGTACAACCCGTACACAAGCACGCACAAACTCCATGCCGTGCCCCAACAAGGTGTGCGGGGTGGTGTAGTAGCCGGTATCGCGGCACTGAGCCTCGTGCTGGGCGGTGCAGCGGGCGCCGGCGCCGGGGCCCTCATCGTCCACAATCAGGACAGTAATGTCGCCCAAGGGGCAACAACACTCTCGCCGGCGCCGATCTATCAAAGCGAACGTGTGATTAGCGGCGATGTCAGCGGTCTGGCGGTAAAGGTCGTAGCACAGGTGGGGCCCGCGGTCGTCAGCATTCTGAACAACCAGCAACCGCAGGGCGGCCTGTTCGGCGCCACGCAGACGACCAGCGCCGGCTCGGGCGTGATCATCGACGCGAATGGCTATATCCTTACCAACTATCACGTGATCGACCAGGAGCAGAATCTCAAGGTCACCTTTGCCAATGGCACGTCGACTACGGCAACGGTCGTGGGCAAAGATCCTTCAAACGACATCGCGGTGATCAAAGTCACGACAAAAGTTCCGGCAGTCGCTCACTTTGGCAGCAGCAGTTTGGTCCGCCCGGGTGAGTCCGTAATTGCCATAGGCAATGCCCTTGGCAACCTCCAAAATACAGTCACCGAGGGCATCGTGAGCGGGCTGGGACGAAGTTTGCCTAATGGCAACGATCCAACCGGCGCCGCGTTGCTTCAAAACCTTATTCAGACTGATGCGGCCATCAATCACGGGAATAGCGGCGGCCCCCTGGTGGACCTCGCGGGCAACGTGATTGGAATCAACACCGCAGTCATCCGCAGCACGGGGTCGAGCAGCGCGCTCTCCTCCGCCGATCAAGCTGTGGGTCTTGGTTTTGCAATCCCGAGCGATACTGCCAAAGCAGTCGCCGACCGGCTTATCTTCCATTCGCCAAGTCCGTTTCTGGGCGTGGAGTACCGGGCGATTACGCCGCAGGTATCAAGCGCCAGTGGCTTGCCCGTTGGCGCGCGTATCCTGCTCGTCACCAAAGGATCACCGGCCGAGCAGGCAGGACTCAAACAAAACGACGTCGTAACCGCGGTGAACGGCCAAGCAATTAATGATCAGCACGACCTCAAATACATGCTCGACACCTATCACGTCGGTGATTCGGTGAAGATCAGCGTCTATCGTAACGGGCAGAACATCACCCTGACGGCCAATCTTGGAAAGCGGCCACAGCAATAACCTGCACTCATCCGGTAACTTCGGTCTCGAGGTCCCTGCAACGCACGGGGTTTGCAGGGACCTCGCTTTTTGTTCGTGGCTTGCCGAGCAGCCCGAGCAGAACGATACCGGCTATTCGAATGCATCCGCCAGGGGATCCCGCCGAGGCGTGCCGTCCTTCGCCGACCGGATTCGCTCCGCCTCGCGTGGGCTGACCGCGGTGAAGAACGCCTCATCATATTCGCGCGTGCGCACCACCACCGGCATTGGCACGGCATGCCCCAGGATGAGCGCCTGTTTTTTCGTATCCAGGCTCGAGAGCACCGCGCGGAGGTGCTCGGCACCGCTCACGCCGGTGAACACCGCCTTGATGTCGCTCTCCTCCGTCAGCAGCGCGGTTAGGCGCGTGCCCAGCTGCGAGGCCACTTCTGGGTCGATGCCGCTCGGGCGCTGATCTACCACCAGCAAGGTCACGTAGTACTTGCGCATCTCGCGCGCGATGGTTCCGAAGCTGGTGCTCTTGGCGACACGTGGGTTCAGGAACTTGTGGGCTTCCTCGATCACCAGCATCAGCCGCCGCGGCTCGTCCTTGGCGTCCTTTGTCAAAAGATACGATTCGGTCTTTTTCACCCACAGATCATAGATGTGCCTGGTGATGATATTGGCTACCAGCATGTACACGAGTGGGCGACGGTATCGCCCGAACTCCAGGACCACGTGGTGCCCGCGTTCCAACCAGCCGATGAGCTCCTGCAGCCGATCTTCGTTCTCGGCGAGACCGGCCTTCATGAAGCCCATATCCTTGATTTGCGAGAGCTTCCGAAATACAGCTGCCAGCGAGCTACGGTTCCCACCGACCCCCTCGGCTACATTCGCCAGGGCCGCGGGTTCGGTATTCAGCAGTTGTGCGAGCCAGTCCTTCCCCCACATTGAGCGGAGCAAATAGCAGGAATCGAGCATGGCGCTTGAAAAATCCAGCTCATCGGAAAGGAGCGCGATGTCCTCGATTTCAATCTGGTTCAGGCCGATGTTGAGCACGCCGTCCACTCGGACACCGCGTGCCTGGGAGCTCTCCGGATCAATGGTATAGACATGCACCTTTGGCCCAAAAAGGCGACGGAGGCCGGGCAGCACCTTGCGCTGACCAACGCCCTCCTCGCTCTGCGTCTCCCAGCCATATTCTGAGTGCATGTCAAACACGAGAGTCGACGCAATATCTCGGCTAATTATGCCCGCGAGTAACAACCTGGTCAAGAACGACTTGCCGGTACCTGACTTGCCGAATACGCCGTTGCTTCGCTCGGCGATGCGTTCGAGATCAATACATACCGGGATATCCATGTTGAGCGGCATGCCTATTGCAAAGTGTCTCGCGTCCTCGGAGCCAAACACTGCGGAGAAGTCGGACTCCGTCGCGTCATAGACCGGGGAGAAATGTACTGGAATCGTGCGAACCGGCTCCATGCTCGGTGCGGCGATCCGCGGGATGCCGCCCTCCCCTACTTCAATATGTTCGCGAGGCAGCATCAGCATTGGCTGGATAGCGACCGCGCCGAAGGTGGTGATGTCTTCGAGCATCTCGGCGACGAGTGGGTGCGCGCGCGCCGGCGGATCGAGGAGCACGCGCTCGTTGGCAGCCATAAGCTCCATATCGGTCACCAGGCAAAAGAAGCGGTTCTCCTCTCCTTCAATGACCACGAAACGACCAACTCGCATATCTTCGACACTTGTGCCATGTTCGAGCCGGAGCTGCAAGCCCTTGAGTAGCGAGCCGCGCGTAATCATCCCCAGCGGCGCCGGTGGCGCCGTTCCTGCATCCTGAGCGCCATTGTGATCGTCTCGCGCCGAGAAGCGGGCGGGAAGCTGCGCGAATTCGTTCATCGTCGCTCCTCTAGGGCAGTCAATAGCTCAAGGACCGCGGTGAGCCGATCGTGCTCGCTCGCCAACAGGCGCGCCACCTCGCGCCCTGCCGAGACCAGAAAAGCACGGTCTCCTCCGTTTTCGCGATACGCATGTCCAATCGACGCGGCCATCAGATCCTCTACGGAGTCAGCCCCGGAGCGTAGCAAGAAGCGGAGGTACGACAAGCTGGTGAAAAAGCCTCGCACCGTGGCAGTATCCGCAACCCACACCCGTTCGTGCACGCGCGGCGGCGACGGAGGCACTCGCTGAAGCACGCGTCCATCCTCCGCCCTATATCCCACCTGAATACAAGTGAACGTTGTCCGTAGCACGTGAGCTAGCTGTGGTTGACGCTGGTAAATATCCCCATCGGCACCATCCGCGCTGCCCCACGCCATGGCGTGCCGGCCCGGTTCGATGCCGCCGGTTTCGGTGCCCCCACAAAGCCCGAAATGCTCGCGTCCGTCAGGACCCGGCACAATTACCAGACTACCAAATGCCGGAGCCTGATTGAGTTGGTAGCTCTGCGCGACAAAGCTCGTGGTGGTCACCGCGATGACTTCTCCTGAAGCCGGCTGCTTCTCTCCCATGTACGCTCCCTAGACCGCTCTGATACTCACGGTCGTTATCCGCCGGCTACACCCCATCGTACGTCGAC
>JAQBPC010000167.1 GCA_028287725.1 Chloroflexota bacterium
CAGAACATTTGAGGGATTATGAGGTTTCAGTGAGTACAAAGCGCCAAAGCTCGATAGGCGGAGACGAGCAGACCGACGGTGCGCTGAGTAGCGCGGGCATGCTACCGAATGGTGAGGTCGGCGAAGAGGCGGTGCCTCGAGCGCCAACCGCACGCCGCATGCGCATTCCCGCGCGGCACAACGCAAAACTTAACCACCTTGTCGATCGCATGAACGACGATCTCGAGCTGCAACAGCTCTGGAAGTGTGCAAATGTAACAGCCGTCGAACGACTGCGAATGACCGACCACGGACCTGTGCACGTTCGGATTGTTACAAACATCGCGCTTCGCCTGCTGCGGCTGCTTGCGGACGCAGATGTCGAGCTGAGCATCGTGAAGGACTATGGCATGCACATCGACGACGCTGAAGTCGTGGTCGTGCTCGCCGCCGCCATGCATGACATCGGCATGAGCATTCACCGGTCGAATCATGAGCAGTACAGTCTTATGCTGGCAGCGCCGAAGATTCGAGAGCTGCTCTCGGACATCTATGAAGAACCCGAGCGGACAATCATCACGAGCGAAACACTGCACGCTATCATCAGCCACCGTTCGGATATGCGCGGGCTGACGGCAGAGGCGGGCTGCGTTAAGGTCGCGGATGCCCTCGATATGGCGGAGGGACGATCGCGGATCGGCCTGCAGACCGGCAAGGTTGATGTGCATTCGTTGTCGGCGGCAGCCATTGACACGGTGACAATTCACCGCGGCGAACATCGTCCGATCGGAATCAATGTTGCGATGAACAATTCGGTGGGCATTTTTCAGCTTGACGAATTACTCAAACCGAAAATTGCAACGTCGGGGATTTCGCAATACATCGAAGTGCAAGCAAGCATCGAAGGAGAGACTGAGCGCCGGCTCCTCCCCGTCTACAATCTGTAAGGGGCCAGCTCAGTCTGACCCCACGTGGCTTGAGGCGTTGATGCCCTATTGCAAAGACTTCACCATCCAAGCAGCCGCGCCGGAATTAGGGCCACCACCCACCCCATGGAACGGCGCGACGGTGCTCCCCCGGATCCGGATGTACTCGGCTGCGCAATAGACGATGAAGACGGCGAAGCATCGCGTCAATCTCCTCATCCGCCACGAGTTTAGCAAGTGTGTCGAAGAGCACGCCATGTCGATCCATCGACTGCCGCAAGCACGCAAGATCTTCTAGCAGCTCATCAGTTATTGGTTCGCCGGCAAATTCCCAGATGACGGTGCGCAACTTGGGCTCGACATGGAAGGTAAGTCCGTGATCGATAGCCCAGGTGCGCCCATTAAGATCCCGGATGCAATGTTCGGACTTGCGGTCCGCATTATTCAATATTATGTCCAGCAGCGCAATCTGCTCAGCCGCGTCACGGTCACGATCCGCAGGAGGTGAAAAGTACTCGTTCGGATCGTGCTCGATGAACAGCTGCATCGAGCCGATGCCATAGGGTCCGTCCCGCACCACAGTAGGCGGTACGAGTGACCATCCCAAGCTTTCACTCACCAAGTACGTAGCCATCTCCCGTCGATGAAGGGAGCCGCGGGGAAAGTCCCAAAGCGGCGCCTCGCCGCGGCGTGGCTTATAGATAGCATGGCTCCGCCCGACATCATCACCGCCGGCCAATGTCACCAGAAAGGTGCCGTTTGAGCCCCACATAATTGGACGGCAGTCAACAACCTCAGCAGCGCTTAACAACTCGGCAAGCTGCGGGTGATCAGGAGACCAGCTGGTATCGGCAGTCTGCCTGGTAGATGTCTGTTCTTGCCTCGTCCGCTTTCGCCTGCGTGCCATGAACTATGACCTCCTCTTCAAAGCGTACAGGAAGGGAGCACCAAGATGGGAGTGCTACGGCTGGTATACTTTCCCGGCAGCGCGCTGTCGGGAGTTACGGTAAAGGGGTTTCATTGAAATGAAAGCGGTCTTGCAGCGGGTTACTAAGGCGTCAGTGGAAATCTTCGAAACGGTAGGTGATGCCGTACCCCACACCACGCGCGAGATCGGTCGAGGCTACGCGGTGCTGCTCGGTGTGGCCCAAGGTGATAGCCCGGCGGAGGCAGATAGACTAGTCGATAAAATGGCAGGTTTGAGGGTATTTGCCGATCAGGACGGCAAGATGAACCTTGATATTCGGCAGGCAGGCGGCGCGTTCCTGGTCGTATCGCAGTTCACACTGCTAGCCGACACGCGGAAAGGTCGCCGGCCCAGTTTTATTCGGGCAGCGGATCCCGAGTCGGGGGAAGCGCTTTATCACTACGTGGTAAAGCGACTGCGAGAAGAAGGATTTACAGTGGCGACCGGAGAGTTCGGCGCGCACATGCTTGTCAACATTTCGAATGATGGCCCTGTAACAATCTTGCTCGACACCGCCGAGATGTGATCGAATTATAATGCGCTTCGACTCTGACGCCCGCTGCGGCGTCGTTGCATTTGCCTTGCAGACCCTATGTAAGTCGAAGCAAGGGCTAGAGCGGCACTATGAGATTGAGGTTACCGGATCGCGGGCCATCCGCGGTCACGAATTTGACCTGCGCCGTGTAAGCGCCGAACATCGGCAGGCGTATGGCGCCGGTGAAGGCGCCCTTTTGGAAGTTCAGCCGTTCGTGAATTGGCGACATGCGCATGCCCGGCATAGTTATGACAAGATCGATGTATTTGGGCAGTGTTGCAGCCGACTGTGTCTGCGTCAAGCCTAAGGTAATTGTGTTCGTACCGGGAAGGCTGGGACTTAGCGTGCCACGCAGATGAATGCCATTTCCCAGCGTGGCGGACAACGGCATGGTGCGAGGATGCAGGATCAAGCGTGGATCTATAGTCGCTGTGGCTGCGGGCGAGTTAGTCGGTCCAGTGGTATTCGAAGCGTCATTCGATCTGGCCATAAATAGAATAATTGCCGCGACAACCAGCACGACGAGCAGTACAGCTAGGACAAGAAATGAAACCGGCCGGCGTGAGCTTCGTGAGCTCGAGGGCTTTTCTCGCACATTAACGCTCTTCATACACACCCGTCACACTTTTCATTGCGATTATCAACCGTGCAGACTGCTGTTGCCGACGCTATTGGCTGAGCCCGACGCCTACATGAGCGTGCGGCGCTAACATCAGACTATTTTAGTACCGGGTGGTTCCCTCTGAGGTTGCTCGGCGTTTTCCCGCGAAATATCCACGTCCCCGCGAGCGCTAAACTAGTGGCAGGCACGGTACTTTGTCTCCATGATGCGATTTAAACGCGATCTGTCTGCACCCTTTAAAGTGACCTGGGCATCAAGGGGCTATACGCCATTGTCGGCGATAGCCTTACGGTTCCAGAGAATCTCGATAGTCTCGCGCAAGTGGGCGTCTGTGCTGCGAGTCGCTTCGGGTTCAGAAGGGTCCAGTTGCAGCACCGTTCCGAGTGCGTGAGCAATTGCTCGCTGCTCTTCATCGGACAAGTCCTGCCTGTCCTCCTCAAAGAACGGATGATCCATCGCCCAGTCGATAAGTGATTCTGCTGATTCGGCGCCGTTCAGATAGTCTTCAATATGCTGAGCGAGATCACCTCGCCAAAGCTCGCCCTTACGAGACACTTGCCCACTCCCTATTTGCACACAACCCACCCGATGCAGTGCTCGTGGTCTCTAATAGGCGCAAATGCTGCCCTCAGGCCGTGCGTTGGTACATCCTAATATTCGTTGAGCCGGCCATCGCGTAGGAAACCGACAAGTGCGATATTGCACCGTCTGGCTGTCTGAACCGCAAGACTTGACGGTGCCGAAATTGCCACGATTTGGGGGATCCTCGCTACCAGCGCCTTTTGTACTATTTCGAACGAAACCCGCCCGCTAACCTGCAGAATAGTGTTACTCAAGGGAAGTTGGCCATCAAGCAAGGCGCGACCAATCAACTTATCGACCGCGTTGTGCCGGCCTACATCCTCACGCGCCGCGAGGAGAGTCCCCTCGGTTGTAAACAGTGCAGCGGCGTGCAATCCGCCGGTTCGGTCGAATACTGCCTGTGACTCCCGCAGCTTTGCCGGTAGTTGGTACAACACCGACGGATTGATCGTTGCGCGCTCGGTCAGTGGCGGCGCCAGCCCCATCGCGACCTCAATACTGGCTTTCCCACACATGCCGCAACTCGATGTAGCGTAGAACATCCGTTGGCGGTCTGCCGGCGACTGTAGGGCATTGCGAAGCCAGACAGTCACTGTATTTTGGGCAAACGAGCCATCGCTGTCTTGCCAGAGGCCCGTGCGCTCGACATCGTCCAGCCCACTGATTAACCCCTCGGTAAACAGAAAGCCAAGCGCCAGCTCATCATCGTGCCCAGGTGTACGCATGATCACGGCGAGTGGCACGCCGCCGCTCTTCACTTCAAGCGGCTCTTCGACCGCCAGAACGTCTTCTTGGTCTACCAGTTCGTCGCCATGCCATCCACGAATCCTTGTGCGGTGCACACGCTCCGGATCATGGGCATCACGATACATTGGCGGTACCTGACCGACTTTCAGAGGCGCAGCATGGCAACATGGGCACAGTCACGCTCTGAGATAGCGCGTGCTGCCGAAATCAGGTAAGAATTTGTATGGCTAGTCTAAATAGTCCTTGAGTTTCCGACTACGCGAAGGATGGCGCAGCTTTCGCAGTGCCTTGGCTTCAATTTGGCGGATACGCTCGCGCGTGACCCCAAACTCTTTGCCGACTTCCTCGAGTGTGCGCGTGCGGCCGTCATCGAGACCAAACCGAAGTTGCAGGACTTTCCGCTCACGCAACGTAAGCGAAGCCAGCACATCCTCGACTTGCTCTTTCAGTAGCTGGTGCGAGGCGGCTTCCTGAGGAGCCATTGCACCCGCATCTTCGATGAAATCACCGAGATGGCTGTCTTCCTCTTCGCCGATTGGCGTTTCCAGAGACACAGGCTCTTGCGAAACTTTGATGATTTCTCGCACCTTCTCAGGCGCGATGTCCATCTTCAGCGCGATTTCCTCCGATGTAGGCTCGCGGCCTAGCTCTTGGAGAAGTTTCCGCGACTCGCGAATGAGCTTGTTGATTGTTTCGACCATATGGACAGGAATACGGATAGTACGTGCCTGGTCGGCGATAGCCCGCGTAATCGCCTGCCGAATCCACCAGGTGGCATAGGTGCTGAACTTATACCCCTTGGTGTGGTCGAACTTCTCAACAGCGCGGATCAGGCCGATGTTGCCTTCCTGTATTAAGTCGAGCAAATTCATGCCGCGGCCAATGTACTTCTTTGCCACGCTGACGACGAGACGAAGATTGGCTTCGGTCAATCGTCTGCGGGCATCAAGGCCGCGATCGATGACGTGCTGGTTGAAATCCCACGACTCAATCATCTGACGAGCAATGTCCTCGTCAATTTTGACACGGGTAGCGAGCATCGACGCAAGTTGCTCACTGGTTATGCCGGGACGCGCCCGTTCTTCCCAAATATCGGCAGCCTCCCGGTGCCCAAGGCGAAGCAATCTGACCAGCTCACGAGCCGGCGCCGATCGTTCAACTTCTTCACCGTTGAGGCGCACCACCCAGTACGTATCCTCGACCGGAACGATGAGGTCTTCGACCAATGCCAGGTCCGGCTCGACTAAGGTATCGAGTTCGTCGGATGTCTCTGGGTCCGCGGACGCCGTGGGCTCCGCGGGCTCGGGCTCCGCCACGTCGACGGGCACCGAGGGATCCGCCTCGTCGGACTCGGTATCGAGCACTGCCGGCACAATCGAATCTAAGCGTACGCGCTCACGCTGTTCGACGTTAATGAGCTCACGCAGTCGCGCAATAGCGCCATCTGCCAGAGGGGAGTCAATGCCACACACGGCACAAAGGCCCACAACGGCCTGACTCACTGCCTCATCCTCTTGTTTGAGGTACCGGAGAAGATCACCAACTACCCGGTCAGCCCCAAGCTCACGGAGTCGAATCAGCGTATCGAGCTGATCTACTACAGCTCGGGTATCGGGGTCCTCGTCCTTCAGTAGGGCGGCCAAGCGCCGGACAGCCTGCTCAAGTGCGTCCTCTTCGATACCGATCAGCGGCGACCAGGCATGTGCGGCGCGCGCCGCTTCGCGAGCATCGTCGGCAGTGAGCCGCAGTAGCTTGATGCCATATGCAAGACTCGATTGAGCACGGTCAACCTCACGGTCGCCGGCCTTCATGGCCATGGCGAAGTCGACTTCCTCCCTGCCCTTCAAGAGACGGACTCGGCCTATCTCTCGGAGGTACATGCGGACGGGATCGTCGATGGTTCCGCCTTCATCCTCGATGGGTTGCTCTGTGTCATCATCCAACGCCGGCTCAAGTTCTGAACGGGCACGCAGCACCGTCCCTGCTCGAGCGGTCGTGGGTTGGAATAACGGATCGGTCTGCTCGCCGTCGTGGATCACGCGGATTCCTTCCTCTTCCAACTCGGAGACTGTGTTTGTTGGCTGATCACCTTGCTATCCAGACAGAGTAGCAAGATCGACCAACTGCGTTCTGGCAATGAAACCACGTTCACGATAGACACGCCTAACATACTGAGTCGTACCCGAGCCGGATCATTGAGCTGTTGTAACGAATCTTCCTCATGGCCTCACATAAGGGATCATACCAACAACTCCATGCGTTGGGCTCAAAGCCCTCGTACATGGCACGGACGGAACATCCCGTCCGTCGTAGTGGTGATAGCACATGTTGGGCACCTTAGACAATGAAGTGAGTGCAACGCAGGAAGATATGCAGGATGCCTCCTGCAAGTTTCCCACAATCAAACCTGACCTGCTACCTATCTCGCTCCCCTCCTGAAAGGGCTGCCTGTGCCGCCGCAAGACGAGCCACAGGTACGCGGAATGGCGAGCAGCTAACATAGTCGAGTCCCGCCTCGTGACAGAACTCGATCGAGCTCGGATCGCCACCGTGCTCGCCGCAAATACCCAGCTCGATATCAGGGCGTGTACCTCGGCCTTGCTCGACTGCGATACGCACGAGCTGACCCACGCCATCACGGTCGAGAACCTGGAATGGATTTTCGGGGAGTATCTTCTCCTGTACGTAACGAAGCAGGAATTTACCCTCGGCATCGTCACGCGAGAACCCGTACGTAGTCTGGGTAAGGTCGTTCGTGCCGAAGCTAAAGAACTCCGCATGCTTGGCAATTGCCGCGGCGGTAAGGGCAGCGCGCGGCAACTCGATCATGGTGCCAATCTTGAAGTGAACGCTCACGCCCTGGCGCTTCTGCTCATCCTCAGCAACACGCTCCAACTGCAGCCGCGTTCGCTCTAGCTCGTTCACATGGCTCACGAGCGGGACCATGATTTCGGGGCGCGCGTCGATGCCGTCCTTTTTCAGCTCACAAGCCGCGCCGATAATCGCCCGGCACTGCATCTCGACGATTCCCGGGAACATGAGCCCCAGCCGAATCCCGCGGAGGCCCAGCATCGGGTTTTGTTCGCGCATGTTCTCAATTACATGCAGCAGATGCTCTTCCTTCGCGAGCGCGGCAGGATTATCACCGCGCGTCCGCAACTCGACGACCTTTGTAAGCTGCTCCTCAAACGAGGGCAGGAATTCATGCAATGGCGGGTCGATGAGTCGAATAACCACGGGAAGGCCCGCCATGGCCTGTAAAATTCCGCGGAAGTCTTCCTTCTGGATCGGCAGAAGCTTGTCGAGCGCGTCCTGACGCTGCGCCTCGTCTTCGGCAAGGATCATCTGCTGAACGATTGGCAGCCGCTCCTCCTCGAAGAACATATGCTCGGTGCGGCACAAGCCAATGCCCTGTGCGCCAAACTCGCGCGCCTTTTGCGCGTCACGTGGATAATCGCCATTAGCCCATACCTGCAGCCGGCGCACGTCATCGGCCCAGCCGAGAAGCGTTTGCAAATCGGTTTCCTCGGCAAAGTTGGGTTCGCGCGTTTTAATCTCGCCAGCGAATACCTCTCCCGTGGCGCCGTCAATCGAGATGAACTCGCCCTCGCGGATTACGCGATCTCCCGCTCGCATTTCGCCGGTCCGGTCGTCAATCCGCAGGTCACCGGCGCCGGCCACGCAGGGCTTACCCATGGAGCGTGCGACCACGGCCGCGTGGCTGGTTGCTCCACCGCGGGCGGTGAGCACACCGCGGGCCGCGATCATGCCGTGTACATCGTCCGGCGAAGTTTCTTGACGCACCAGCACGACGGCTTCACCTCGTTCGCCAAGCTCCGCGGCTTTATCGGCGGTGAAGATTGCCTTACCGGCGGCAGCGCCAGGTGACGCATTCAACCCAGTCGCCAGCAATCTCGACTCGGACGTAGCCTTCTCTTTGTCCTCCACGACGAAGCGCGGCAGCAGTAGCTGTGTAATATCCGCCGCGGGAACATACTTCTCCGTCAAGGCAGTGCGCTTGTCGATAAGTCCTTCGCGAACCAAATCGACCGCTATCTTCACCGCGGCAGGGCCCGTTCGCTTACCCGAGCGGGTCTGCAGCATGTAGAGCTTTCCGCGCTCGATGGTGAACTCGAGATCTTGTACGTCCTTGTAGTGCCGCTCCAGGCGTTCGGCAATCTCTTCGAACTGCTTGTAGACCTCGGGCATGTCGCGTTCGAGCGTGGCAATGGGCGCGGGGGTCCGGATACCCGCGACCACGTCCTCACCTTGGGCATTGAGCAAGTATTCGCCAAACAGACGCTTTTCGCCGGTCGAAGGGTTTCGGGTAAAGGCAACGCCCGTTCCAGAGTCCGAACCCATATTGCCAAAGACCATCGTCTGCACATTGACGGCCGTGCCAAGATCATGCGAGATGCGGTTGAAGTTACGGTAGTCGATGGCCCGCTTACCGTTCCAAGAGAGGAAGACGGCCATAACCGCGCGCTCGAGCTGCTGCAGCGGATCAGTCGGAAAGTCTTCGCCGGTCTGTTGCTTGACGATGCTCTTGAAGTGCGCGACAAGGTCCTTCAGGGCATCAACCGAAAGGTCGGCATCGGTCTTTGCGCCGAGCCGCTCCTTTACCTGGTCTAATTCGTGCTCAAATACCTCACCCTTAACCCCGAGCACGATCTTGCCAAACAGCTGTATGAAACGTCGATATGCATCAAAGGCAAATCGCTCATTCCCCGTCAGCTTCGCGAGACCGGCAGCGACGTCGTCATTGAGGCCAAGGTTAAGGACCGTATCCATCATGCCCGGCATGGAGAACTTTGCCCCCGACCTCACGGAAACGAGCAACGGATTGTTCGGATCGCCGAATCGCTTCCCGGTTTGCTCTTCTACAGAGCGCATGGATGCGAGTACTTGATCCCAGAGGCCCGCGGGTAGCGACTTACCTCCGGCATAGAACGCGTTACATGCCTCGGTCGTAATGGTGAAGCCGGGCGGAACTGGTAAACCGGCATTTGTCATTTCCGCGCAGCCGGCTCCCTTGCCACCGAGCAAGTCGCGCATCGATGCGTTGCCCTCTTGGAAGAGGTACACCCATTTCTTATCGCTGCCTGCCTTGCCTGTTAGTTCCGCGGCTAACTGAACCATTAAGACGTCTCCTCTTTGATTCGATTGACGCGGGCCCCAATACTGCTCGAAGGCCAACGTCGAACGTCGACACTCACCTATCTAGATACGCATGCGCGTTGTTGCATTCCCTACGTCAGGAGCCCTACAAGGTAGTGTACTAAGTCACCGGAAGGTACGCGGATCTGTGCCATTGTGTCTCGATCCCGTACGGTTACAGCGTCATCAGACAGGGTATCGAAATCCACGGTGACACAGTAAGGCGTGCCAATTTCATCTTGTCTGCGATATCGCTTTCCTATCGACGCGGTTTCATCGTAAGCGGTCGCGAAATGCGGCCGTAGCCTCGCAGCGAGGTCGCGCGCCAATGTACACAGTTGCTCCTTCTTAGAGAGTGGCAGCACCGCCACCTTCACGGGCGCGAGCGATTTGTGCAGCCTCAATACCGTGCGGATGCCGTCTTTATCCGGTTCCTCATCATAGGCGGCGAAGAGAAATGCCAAAAGGGAGCGGTCAACGCCCGCGGCACTCTCGATCACATGCGGCAGAAATCGCTCACCCGTGCGGTCATCCACGTAGGACAAGTCCTTGCCGCAGGCGTGACCGTGCTGCATGAGATCGAAGTTCCCGCGATACGCGACGCCCTCAAGCTCGCCCCATCCCCATGGGTAAAAGAATTCTATAGCAGTCGTCTCCCTGCTGTAATGAGCGAGCTCACATGAGGCATGTTCTCTCAACCTCAAGTGCTCCGTTGGGACGCCTAGCCCTGTGTACCACTCGTAACGCGCAGACTTCCACTGCGAATACGCCGCAGTCGCAGCTTCGGGATGAACGAAGTATTCGCACTCCATTTGCTCGAATTCGCGCGATCGAAAGAGAAAGTTCCCAGGTGAAATCTCGTTACGAAACGACTTGCCAATCTGAGCTATGCCGATGGGCAGTCGGCGGTTGGTGCTCCTCTGGACGTTGAGAAAATTGACGAAGATGCCCTGCGCGGTCTCCGGCCGAAGATAAACAACCGCGGCGGCATTTTCGACCGGACCAACAAATGTCTTGAACATCAGATTGAACTGGCGAGACGGCCCGACTTCGCCGCCGCATATCGAACAGGTCCCTTGGGGCGTCAGCTCGTCGCCACGGAATAGGTGATGGCAGGCGGTGCACTCGACAAGTGGATCCGTGAACTTCTCGACATGCCCCGATGCTCGCCACACGTCGGGCGCCATGATAATACTTGTGTCCAGCCCGACGATGTCGTCTCGGCACTGGACCATTGAGCGCCACCACGCGCGCTTGACGTTGATCTTTAGCTCGACTCCAAGTGGACCGAAATCCCAGCAGCTGTCGTAGCCACCGTAAATCTCACTGCTCTGGAAAATGAAACCTCGGCGCTTACAGAGCGACACGAGCTTTTCCAAAGCGACCGGTTTATCCAAGCAGACTGCTCCCCTCGGGCATCGCGCGTAGGTTACGAACGATGTCCAGGAACCCAACCGAGCGAAGGCGAATATCTAATAGATACTGAATGTACCCGATCAAGACCCGTTCTGCCTCTTCAACAGTGTCCGAGGAAGCGCGAAGCTTTCGGATGGTCTCCTCGGGCCTCGTTTGAAGATTTCGGAGGACTCGGAGAGCCTCCACGCTAACGGAAAATGCGGCTGGATTCGTCAGAAGGCATTCAGGACATATGACGCCGCCGTCAGTGTACGAGAAACCATTCGAGGCAGGCTGTATCTCACAATTGCAGGAGATACAGCGATAGAGCTGTGGCCGATAACCAGTCAACCCGAGCAGCTCGAGCTCGAAGGCACGAATTGCAAGCGTTGGGTCGAGCGACGCGTCGTTCAGCCGGCTCAAGCAACACACTAGCGCTTCAAACAGACCGGTAACCGGGTGCTGATCCTCGGTAAATCGGTCGACAAGCTCACCGGCATAAAATGCCTGGGACAACCGCCACAGATCTTCGCGCAGCAAGGGAAATTGCTCGATTGTCTCGCCTTGGGTCACCAGGTCAAATGTCCGGCCATTCACCAGAAACAAATTGCTATGGGAGAACAGGCCGACATGACCAGAAAGCCGGCTTGAGGTTCTGCGTACACCCTTGGCAAGAACGCGCAACTTCCCATGGTTCGGCGTGAAGAGTACTAACAGGCGATCGCGCTCTGCGAACGGGTTGGATTTAAGCGCAATCGCATGCGTTTTGTAGGTGCGGGTTGACGGCATTCAATCTGACCGGGTGCTACTAGGGAACTATCATTAAAGTGTACCACCACGCGCC
>JAQBPC010000400.1 GCA_028287725.1 Chloroflexota bacterium
CCTCGACGATCTTCGGCTGCTTAGCGGCATCGACTGCGGAACGCCAAACAAGGCCGGCGTGGACCGCGTGGGGGCCTGGGTGCAGGCGCGGTGTCTGGCTAACGGTTGGTCACTGCGCGTGCATCCGCGACCAGTCGGCGGCGACATCGTAGAAGCTATTGTGCGTGGAGACGGCACTCGCCGGATTCTAATCCTTGCGCACATGGATACCGTCTATCCGGACGGTGTCGCCGCGGCTCGGCCGGCACGCCTGGAAGGCGATATGCTGCTTGGTCCCGGCGTTGCGGATATGAAGGCAGGCCTCCTTACCGGTATCTACGCAGCGCAGGCCCTGGAAGCGCTGAACAGTCGGCCGTATGGTGAGCTGGTGCTGCTGTTCACAGCCGATGAGGAGATCGGGTCACCCGAAAGCCGCGAATTGATTGAGTCGACGGCGAAAACGTGTGACGCGGTCCTGGTGCTCGAAGCTGCACGCGCAACTGGTGCGATCGTGGCGGCCCGGAAGGGCGTGTCCGAGTACAGGTTCGAGGTGCAGGGCAGGTCGGCGCACGCGGGCGTTGAGCCGGAGAAGGGCCGTAACGCGATTCTTGAGCTGGCGCATAAGGTCGTGGCGCTGCAGGCGCTCAATGGTACGATACCCGGAGTTACGGTCAACGTAGGTCTGGTGCATGGCGGAACCGTGACGAATGTGGTGCCTGATTTGGCTTACGCCCGATTTGAGGCCCGTGCCGTGGATTCCGAAGGCATGCGGCTCGTCGATGCGCGTATCCGCGAGATAACTGCGTCCCCGGATGTGCCGGACACCACCATTTCGCTGACGATGCAGAAGGGCTTTCCGCCGATGATGAGGACCGCGCCCACGGATCGTCTCGCCACTATAGCGCAGCATGTTGCGCGAGATCTTGGCTTCGATGTCGAAGCAGTAGCCACGGGCGGCGCATCTGATGCTAGTCTGGTGGCGGGCGTTGGTATCCCGGTGCTGGACGGTCTGGGGCCGATTGGCGGCGACGACCATAGCCCGCGTGAGTGGGTGGCCGTCAGTTCCATCGTACCGCGGACAGCCATGCTTGCCGGGGTAATCGCGCGCATCGCCGAGGAAGGCATTGCGTAGCCGGCATACGAACACTTCGATCGTAGAGATCTTCAACACAAAGTCGGGTTGGGGGTGACATCGTGCGCCTATGGGGTCGTGAGTATACGCGTATCGAGCTGATGCAGCGCGTGGGCCGTCTCGCTCAGATCGGTGGCGTCGACGCGGTGACGTTGGATGACGGACCAGAACGGGGCGTGCGCGCGCTCCAATTCCGCAGCGCCGCCGGGTTGTCCTGCCTGGTCGTGCCCGACCGCGGCATGGATATTGCGGACTTCTCGTGGAATGGCCGCTCCCTCTGCTGGCATAACGCCCCGGGCAGGGTCTCACCAGCACTTTTCGTATCGGAAGAGAAAGGCTTTCTGCGATCATTCTTCGGCGGCATGCTCACCACCTGTGGTCTCACCAACTTTGGCCCTGGTGGCGAGGAAGCCGGCGAACAGCTTTTTATGCATGGCCTGGCATCCAATCTTCCGGCGTCTGCCGTTGCCTGGGGAGAGCGCTGGGACGGTGACCGCTGCACCATATGGGCACGCGGCACGACGCGCCAGACCAAACTTTTTGGCGAGAACCTCACGCTCACACGCTCGCTCGAGCTGGATCTCGATGGCGCCACGCTGCGCCTTGAGGACGTGGTGCGCAACGAAGGCTGGGATACGACTCCCCACATGATCATGTATCACAACAACGCAGGGTTCCCACTGCTCGACGAGGGTGCGCGGTTGCTCGGAAAGTACCAATCGGTGACGCCCCGCGATGCGGACGCAGCGCGCGGCCTGCAGGGTTGGGATGAATTCCAGGCACCGCAAGCGGGGTTCAAGGAACAGGTGTTCATCGTGCAGCCCGAGCCCGACCAGGATGGCTGGACCGAAGTGACCTTGTGGAACGCAAACCTCGAAGGCGGGCTAGGGCTCAAGCTGCGGTGGGACGCGACGACTTTACCCTGGATGTGTGTCTGGCGGATGCTCGGGCAGGGTGCCTATGTGCTTGGCATTGAGCCAATCAACTGCCCCACGGTCACCGGCAGGGCGGACGCTCGCGCCAACGGCACGCTACCTATGCTTGCACCCGGCGAGGAGGTCCGCTACCGACTGGAGTACTCGGTCGTCACCAGCTCGCCGTCCTAGTACTACAGCCACACTGAAGAGCTTAGGTAGAGCACCGTGCCTGCAAAACACTCGGGCGTGATCAGCGCTGCGCAATGGCGCCAGCTTGCGCCGCACCTCCCCACCGCGCGGCGCCGACTGGGCCGCTCGCTCCCGGCACTGCGCCGGATGATCACGCCTATCCTCTGGTTCGAGCAGACTGGCCACTCCTTGCGCGCCGTGCCCGCACAGTACGGCCCCTGACAGGATGTCCACGAGCGGTCTCACCACTGGCGGCAGACGGCCGCTGGCGGCGCATCCGGCAGACTCCCTCCAGAGAGCGCCTGCGTTGCTTAGCGCTTCCGAGTGAGGCTGTGTGCTAACGGGGCTCTGCCCCAACCTGACGAGTCGCATTTCCGCGCGTAAAACTTGAGTCACGGGCAACGAGTTTTGCGCCAAAAGGGGTCTATTTCGCCAGCGTGAAGTTCAGCGATTGGCTCACGTGGAGCTTGCCGACGGTGACGGTGAACTTGGCCACGGCAGGCCCCGGCGTGTCGTGCAACTTAAGCGAAAACACCGCGGTGACAGCCATCTGCTTGAGGCCGTTGGCCCCTTTCGCCGGAAACATGGAAGCAGACTGGGGGGCACCCGTGTGCTCCTGGAAGGTGATCGTGCCTTTCGGCGTGCCCTTCAGGCCGCCAACGAGGCGATAGAACACGGAGAAGTCGAAGGACTGACCCATATGCGCCACGGTTGTAGGGGTGAAGGTGGTCCCCTGGATGAGATAGCTTCCAACCGCGTCGATCTCAATGCCGGGGACGGATGGCCCATGGCGGAGGATGGTTATACTCCAGTTACAGTTTGTGGTAGGCGAGACGATGAGCTTTTGGTGGCCGGCCGGGAACGTGACCGCTAGCGTTGTTAGATAGGGAGAACTCGCGAGCACCGGTATGGCCCTGCCCAGGTTCACAAACTGTGGCTTCTCTATGCCGTTCATGTACGCCGTGAAGAGGCACGACCCGGAGTTGCCCGCATCGTAGCTGGAGTTGTAGGTCGCCAAGACATTAATGTCGTAGTGACCGCCCTGGAGGCTGAATGGGCCATCCACGGCTCCGCCTTGTCCCAGAAAGAACCGCCCATCGGCGGCCCTTGCCCGGCCGGTGGGGCGCTGGGAAGGGGCCGTGGCGGCTCCGGGGAGCCCGACGATCATGAGCGCGACGAGTGCCCCTGCCGCCAGGAACCTGGACCTGAGTATATTCATCGATCTTCCTTACCTTAAAAGGTGCACGACATCGTTCGTCGGGCCGGCCCTCGCTGCCATGATGCGTGCTGCGCAATTTTCCTATAGTCTACAGCTTGCGCGTTTAAGCGGCGTTCCATGTCGGTGTAGTAGGAATTCGCGCATCTTTACACTATGATACGGTTGGAGCCGGATGGCACTGTGCCTCCATGCATGGCCGGACAGCAAGCAAGACCACTGCCACCGCATGCACACGGTTACTAATTCGGGGAAAGGTCAGACGACATGGCGCGTGCAAATAGTCGATTCGATCCTCACAACCTGGCTCAGGTATTTTTGGCAATCAGCCACGCGGCGCGGATTGGTCGGAACACCCTGGTGCTCGTCTTGGTCATGCTGTGCGCAGTCGCTCCGGCGGCCAGGCATGCGCAGGCGGCATCAGCCTCGCAGCATCCTGCGGCTCTGTCGGATCCGCCATTCACCGGACCGACTTCTGGTGCTCCTGGACCACAAGCGGCGCTCGGCACGGACTTTGCTTTCACTTGTAACGTGCAGGCTACACAAGCACCCGTGCAAGTGGCTGGTATGCAGGTCGCGACCGGCGCCGGAATCGTCAACATTGATGGCTGCGGCATGGCGTACCTTAATGTGAGTGTCCCGGCGGCTGGACATTTCGTGGCCAAGCTGGCCCTTGATGACGCGGCAACCGTCGCGGGCACTGCGCCGCTGGCACGAGTATTCGTCGTTGGGCCCGGCGGCTATGTGCTGCACACACTCGACGCTTCTACAACCAAGGGCGTTGTGAAACAAATCGACGTGGATGCCGCCGGCGCCTTGCTGTTGGCCATCGCGTTCCCTAACGCCGCGAAGTCGTATCTTTTTGGCGCTCACCTCACCGGATCCGGACTGGTACGAACGCAGATTCCGCTCTCTGGGAGTGGTGCGCCGGCCGGCGCGTCGCCGGTGACGTCGGCCCAAGAACACTTTGAATGTAATGCTCACATCTTTTCCGAAGTGCGATCCGTCAGTCGCATTACCATCCCCACAGGGAAAGCAATCGAATTCACCAGCTGTGGAAAGACCACGGTCCAAGTGCCCTCCGGATCGACCGGAACGCTGGCCATGCGCGTTGGCGCCAGCGACGTCTCCGAGTTTACCAGCGTTCCGATGGTATTCGTCGCCCGCGTGTTGGATTCAGGCGGCCATCTGCTGCGAAAGTCGGTTGGACTGGTTTTTCAAGGTGGCGGCTTACAGCCATTCTGGGTGAACGTCACGGGTGGCGCCACCGTAGTGCTTACCCATGATTCCGCAAGGGGCTATCTAGAAGTTGTTGGGCTGAGTTATCTACCAACTCAATATAAGCTACATCCCAATCCGGACCATCATGTGTTTGGTAGCCCCACGGGTGGCCCCGTCAGCATCGTGCCGGAAGCCTTTGCCGACAGCTGTAACGCGAACCCAGGAACCACGGATATTACTGTCCACAATCAAGCGGTTCTGCGCGAAACCTATATCTATGGCAATGATTGTGGCGTCACCTCATTAATCATGACGAACGCCGCGGGCAGGTTCCATGCCCTGCTGGGTGTTGACGATGCCTCGGGAGCCGGTAAGACCGCGTCGGCTAAAGTCACGGTCCTCGATCAAAATGCGCGCCCGCTGTTTACCAGTACCGTACGAAACGCCATTGGCATGCCCGGCGTGCCGATCGATGTCAGCATCACCGGCGCCAGCATTGTGAAGCTCGAATTCTCCGGCGTCCCGGTCCTCTACGATATGCGGATGACCGGACATGCAACACTGTACGATCGCGTCTTTCCACCGAGCGAGCCGCCGGTCGTTATTCATGGCGGCGTTCCCGTCAATCCGACCGCTTTCACCGTTGGATGCAACACTCATGTGAGCAAGCAGGACTTTCTCATGATTCACGCCGCCGCACTTGAGCAGTGGACACTAGATGGTCAAGGATGCGGTACGGCGGTACTCAACCTGAAAGGGACGCATTTTCCGCACCACGCGTTTGGCGGGCTCTTTGGGCTTGCGGCCGCCGATCAGCGGTATAAGCTCGGCCATGTACAGCTTGAGGTGCTCGGCGCCAATGGCAAGCCGCTGCGAACGCTCGTGCTTGTAGCTCGCGAAGGATATGGACCGCGACGGTTTCTCATAAGCTTGGACGGTGGCAGCTCACTTCGCATGACCTGGCCAGATCAGATAGTCAAGATCTTCGCGATGACGCTTGCATAGGAAGTTTATGCTGTGCAAACCATCTTGACTGAGCGTAGCGCCTGAGTTATGTTGAAATCAGACGTCTACCGGCGTTCCCACGAAGAACATTCGCACCGGAGGCCACTGGAACGGTGTCTGACGGAATGGAAAGGTACACAGCGTGATTACAATTGATGAAGTCAGCACTCTGCCCCAGCAGGTAGTCACCCTCAGCGCGAAGGCTGCCGAGATGGTGCGTGACATTCTCGCGAAGGAAGAGAGCAACACCTTGGCCCTCCGCGTCTATGTGGCGGGTGGTGGCTGCTCGGGCCTGCAGTATGGCATGGCGCTTGACGACCCCATGGATGACGATGTGCTGATCAATTATGAAGGCATCCGTGTGGTTCTAGACCCGGAGAGCCTGCGCTTTGTCCAGGGCGCTGAAATTGACTATGTCGAGAGCCTGATGGGCGCCGGCTTCACAGTCAATAATCCGAACGCTGTTTCCTCGTGTGGCTGTGGCCACTCGTTCCAGACGGCCGAGGAGAGTGGTTCGGCTCGAGGATGCGGCTGCCACTAAGCATCGACAAGTAACGTCGGACGGGCCGGACGCTCTAAGCGTCCGGCCTTTCTTTTTGCCCATGCAGGCGAACACCGTCGACTAGCGCTTGGCCTTCCGCCTATACTTCATCCGTGCATGCAACGTTAGCGGCCTATGCCAAGAAATACCGCTCCACCGGCATTCGGGCCGGCGTACGCGACAGCGGACACACTGGTGAATGCGCTGAGTAGCGGTTGGGCGCCTCGTCGATAGGGACGAAGATCCGTGCCCATGGCGGCGGCAATGCGTTCAGACGTCTGCCGAAGCTTCGTCACGTTGATGTAGAACACCATGCCGAAGCGGTGCGCGCCGAAGTGCCCAAGCGCGGCAGTGTACAGCGGACTTGCTGCGAGGCGCTTTCCTGCCGATGCCTGCTGCATCGCCGCGTAGTCGGCCGGGAGTGCGGTGCCGACGATCAAGTAGCCATGATAGAAGGTAAAGCCGACTCCGCTCGGCGTTAGCGCAAGCATGTTCAGCGGGTTGCCGCTCGCTGTGGGCACCTCTACAAACTTCAGCGCGGCTGCACCGCTATTTGGTATGGCCTGCAGGGCCGCGTTGATCTTCAACAGCTTCGCTTCCACCAAAGCCTGGTTGGGCACGCGCAGGGTGGCAACCAGTGAAAGGCTCGTCGTCGGGCTGTCCGCGCCGAAATCCTTTGAGCCAACGGGCAGCAGCGCCAGGCTTGCATCGCCATGCATCCACGACAGCACGTCGTTGTCGATATTGAGGCCGGTCGCCAGTTTCAGCGCTTGTATTGGGTCCATGATATGGCCCGACGAAGTACCCTGGAGTCGCGGCACGAGCGTCTCCACCAGCCTACGGATGAGCGTACCTGGGTCGTTCAACGCCGCGTATACAAGGGTATTTGCCGGTAAAATCGACGGCTCCCCAGCATTCGTGGCCGGAAGGCCCTGCCCTGTGGCCAGCGATCCAATCCGAACCAACGGGCTGGCGCTCATCAGGATGCCGTCAGGCTCGGCAGTTACGGCAAATGCGCCACTCAAGGTACCCGGGGCACGCGGCAACCCCTTTGCAGCAGATCGCCCTGCGAAGGTGGTGACGAAAGGCCTGATCTGCTCCGTGTCGATATGCACATAGGTCGTAAGCAAGCGATGGGCCGGACGCGCGCTGATAGTGGTCTGGAAGTCGTAGAGAGAAGCTATGGATGGCGCGGCGCCAAACCACGTGTCGATGGCCTGCTTCAGCGTTGGCAGATCGCTCGCCAGCACCGCGACATTCCCTGCTACCGTTCCGTAGAATACCCCGGAAAGCGGGCTCGTAGCGGAATAACGTGTCGTGCTGTGCAGGCTGCCGCCCATGGAACCCAGCAGGGTCCGCAGGTCGAGCGTGATGATTGGCAGATTCCTGTAGCGCACGGAGCTGGATGCGCGGGACCCCAGCAATGAAAGGGGCGCTGCCAGCTGCTGGGCGCCGACACCCGGCTGGAGTCCCGCATCAAGCAACAGATGGAGCTTTGCCGTGGGCTTCCCGCTCTGGCTGCGTGAAACAGCGCTCGGCAGCACCGCGAGGCCCAGCTCACCGTTGAAAGTATTTCCCAGCCCGCTCACGATTTGGGAAACTATGGCTGCGCTGAGGGCGCTCGTACCGCCCGACGACGATCCCGCGACCTGATTGACGAGCGCCTGGATGTTGAACTTGGGCGCAATCACTTTGCCAAGCGCGCGCAGATTTGCCGGTTGATCCGGATATGTGCTCTGGACCGTGCTGTAGAGCACGGCATTCGCGGGCGTCACCTGCGTGAAGTCGGACTTTGCGGTGCCGATATGCCCGCCGGCGTGGGCGCCCAAGGGGGAGCCTGCCACAACGGGCGCCAAGGATGCGACGGTCAGCGAGGCAAGGAGCATGCGTATTGGACGCACTACTAGCCCTCCGTTTCGATAGCCCTTGGTTCGGTGCTGCCATACAGCAGTGATAGGATCATTATCCAGTACGCAACGGCTGTCGTATACCCGAGGAGTCACATGGGCGCGGCTTGTTGACGGTACCATACCGTGGATGTCGTTCCACCCGCTTTGAGCAGTCCAGGAGGACCAATGCACGAGCACGCCGCATTTTCTACCCGTGCCGCCTACGCAGGCCGCATGCCCGTTGCGGAGCCGGTCTCGCGCCCGCTCCTGGCGCCAATCTACCAGAGCACCGTCTACGCATTTGACAGCCTGGAAGACCTCGAGGCCTTCCACGATGGCGCACCCGGCCATATTTACTATCGGAACGGTACCCTCACGAACACAACGTTGGAGGCGGGCATCGCGGCGTTGGAAAGTGCCGAAGCGGCCGTCACCGCCGGCTCAGGCATGGCTATCATCACCGCGGCGATCCTGGCGCTCGCAGGCGCCGGCGACCGCGTCGTGGCAGACCGGCACGCATATGGCGGGACCTACACACTCCTGACCAAGGATTTGCCCCGCCTCGGCATCGAAGTCCTGCTGATTGACGCAACGAACCTCGACGACGTCGCTCGCGCACTTGAAGGGCAACCAAAGGCCCTGCTGATCGAGGCGCTCTCGAATCCGACGCTCAGAGTCGTCGACGTGCCGGCGCTCAGTGCGCTCGGGCGATCGGCCGGTGTGCCGGTCATTGTCGATGCCACGTTCGCCTCACCCGCACTGCTCCGGCCCGTGGAGTTTGGCGCGTCGCTCTCCTGGCATTCGGTCGCGAAGTACCTTGGCGGCCACAGCGCGGCAATGGGCGGCGTTGCCGCGGGTGATCGCGACCTTGTCGAGCTTATCCGCGAGAAGATTGTGCACCTGGGTGCCTGCCAGGGTGTGATGGATGCCTGGCTTACGCTGCTCGGCTTGCCGACACTGCCGCTCCGCATGCCCGTTCATTCGCAAGTGGGCATGGCCATTGCCCGCTACCTCGAAACACATGCCGCGGTTGCCAAAGTGCTCTATCCGGGCCTCAGCTCTCATCCTCACTATGCACTTGCGCAGACGCTCTATCCCACGGGGTGTGGTGGCATGATGTCCTTTGAGCTCCGCGGTGGGACCGCGGCAGCCCGCCACTTTCTTAAGGCGCTCAAGCTCATTGCCTTTGCGCCTAGCCTTGCGGATGTGACCACAACCGTGTCCTATCCGTACGCCACCAGCCACTACAGGTTGCCCGAAGACGCCTTGGCGGCCCTCGGCGTAACTCAGGGACTCATCCGCCTATCGGCCGGCATCGAGGCCGAGGCCGATGTGCTGGCGGATCTCGAGCAGGCCCTGGAAGGTTGCCCGAGGTAGGGCAAGCCGTGTACGAGACACCGGAGAAGGTAAGTGCCGACCCAAAGGCACTCCGTCGTCCATGGGGCGGCTTAGCGCTGCCGTTTGCGCTGGCCACGCTGGTGCTGTTCACCTACTCAGCTACCTTTGCCTGGCGGGTCCACCAGGATGGGAACGCTCTCAACTTCGCCGTCCTGGGAACGTCGAATACGCCTGGGAACCACGGCTATGACGGGCAATATTATTACAGAATTGCCGTGGCGCCGCTGGGAGGACCGCACGGGCTCGATAAGCCCGCCTATCGGTACCAGCGAATAGGCTACCCACTTGTAGCACGCGGGCTGGCATACGGCCTCAACATCGAACTACCGTCCGCACTTGTGCTGGTAAATGTCGGTGCTATCGCGTTAGGGACGCTACTGGTCGCCCTGCTGCTGCGCGATGCCGGTGTGTCCCCTTTGTTTGCCGTGGCCTGGGCGGCGTACGCCGGGCAGGTTGCCTCGTTTTGGCGCGACTTAGCGGAACCGTTGGCCATGGCGTTGGTTGCTCTCGCCATACTTCTGGCCCGGCGTGATCGGTGGTGGCCGGCAGCGTGTGCGTTGCTGTTGGCGGCGCTCACCAAGGAGACATCATTACTCTTTGTCGCCGCCGCCGGCGCCCACATTGCCTTTAACGGACGGCTGCGCTTGCTCGGCGTCCTCGCGGCTGTGGTGGGGCTCCCCTACGTTGCCTGGCAGATCGGCTTGCACGTCGCTTTCGGCCAGACCGGCTTCGGGGGCGCCGATCGTCCACCAATGATCCCCTTCGGCGGGCTGGCCGCCACTCGGGGCCTGGCGGAGCGGCTAGGCGAGCTTCTGGTGGTCGTAGGGCCGGCCCTGCTTAGCCTTGCGCTGGTAGCTGCCGCGCTCAGGCTGGCGGGGCGATCTGGCGGGCGCATGCTTTGGAACCAGGCGATGAGTCTTCCCACCCTTGCGCTTGTCGCCAATCTAGCATTTGTGTGCTGGCTGCCGGGCAGATCGTACGCCGACCTTTGGGCGGCGGCGCGCAACGCGGACGGGCTCGTTCTGGCGGTACTCACGCATCCGGCGCTGAGCTCTGCGCGAATTCGCTGGGTACTGGTCGGCGCGTGGACGTGCAGCGCCCCCTTTCTCTGGTTCCACTGAAAACAAGGCCGAGGCAGATCCACGCTGAAAAGCGATTGTGCGTTTCAGACGCTGTGCTGCGGTATACTTCAGCCAGTTGACCGCACGTGACGATCAGTCCAGAGGGCGCCACGTTGATTTACGAGGTTGAGTGCTGGAGCCGATGGCTGCTGCACACGCGGTTTCGTGGTCCTCATGGCAAGGAAGCCCTGGATTTTCTGGCCGCGATACGTGATCGTGTCCTGGATCGCGCGCAGTTGCGGCCCGGCGACTATGTCCTCGATGTCGGATCGGGTGACGGTCTGTTAGCCTTTGGCGCGCTGCATCGCGTGGGTCCCTCCGGGCTTGTCGTGGTCGACGATATTTCACAGGATGTGCTCGACGAGTGCGCGCGAGTCGCCTTGACCGCTGGGGTTGTCAACCGTATGAAATTCGTACGGAACAGCGCCACGAGCCTCTCCGACGTGCCGGACGGCTCCATCGACGCGGTGCTCACGCGCTCGGTGCTCATGTATGTGCAGGATAAACAGGCAGCGGCGGCGGAGTTTCGTCGGGTACTTCGGCCAGGTGGCCGCATCTCGTTATTTGAGCCGATCAGTCGGATAAAAGTCGATCGCCATCGATTTGGCATTAACCCTGGGCCTATTGCCGAGCTCGCCGAGCGGGTAGAGGCCGCCTTTCGCCTCGCCCAGCTGCCGGAGACCGACTCCATGCTGGACTATGATGAACGCGATTTGTTGCGGCTTTTCGGTGAGGCGGGCTTCTCGCGGCTTGACTTGGAGCTGCACATTAAGTCGCGATGTGACCGCCGCGATAGTCAGTGGTTTGACGCGATGCTGTCCAGGCAGGCCAATCCACGCCTTCCCAGCTTGCAGGAAGCGATCACAAGCGCATTAACCGCGGACGAGGCGGCAGCATACATTGCATATTATCGTCAGGCAGTTGCAACGGTTGGGGTAACAACCAGGGAGGCATTTGTCTATTTAAGCGGTAATATGGGTTCATAGCGCGTTTTTCTAAAGATTGGGCGTTGTGTCCCGGAAAAAAGGGCTGTGCTATAATCGAGGCGCCTGGTGGTGCACGGAATGCCCGGGATTTATAACAAATTTCAGTGCGTAAACAAGGCTTTTCCGATATGTATACCAAGTGCCTGGCTGCCGGTGGTCAGTGCCTGGTTTCGCGACCGGCGGGGTAACACCGTGCTATCTGTAAGGAGAGCAAGTCCTCCATGCCTACCACTCTTGAAATAGAATCTGCATACGCGCAAATCCCCGTGGCATCGCCGGCGGCGAATTACACGGCGATCACTATTCGCCCGGATATTACTGTCCAGGCTCGCCCTCAGGTCCAGATCGGTCTCGTCATCGACACGAGTGGCAGTATGGATGGGCAAATCCGTAACCAGAAGAAGATCGATCTGGTGAAGGCCGCCGCGACGAATGTGATCAACCAACTCCAGGATGGTGACGCGGTTTGCTTGATCGCGTTTTCCGACCGCGTTCAGATCCTGGTGCCGGCCACGGTGGTCAGCGGCGACCGGAGCCGCCTGCTTAACGCGATACGGAACCTGCGTGCTGACGGCGGCACATTGATGGGTGACGGTATCGCCGCCGCGCAGCAACAGTTCTTTGCCCTACCGGCTCAGAGCGCGGTTCGGAAGATCGTTGTGCTGACGGATGGGCAGACCAACGACGAAGATCGCTGCTACCAGCTGGCCGAGCAGACGCAAATCCCGCTTATGCTCGGTGGCATTGGCGACGACTACAATGGCCGCCTGCTGAACGAGATGGCACGAAGCGCGCGAGGGATCGCGGAGTATATCGACCGGTCGGAAGCGGTCGGTGACTTCTTCAAGGAAGTGCTCGTGACGGTGCAGTCCACGGTGGTGACAAACGCCGTGCTCAGCATGGATTTCCGCCAGCGTTTTCGCCCCAAGCGCATCCATCAGGTCTCTCCGGAGTTGAAGTCGTTCGATTTCGTCCCGGTGACACCCACCAGCCGGCATACCGAGATACAGGTCGGCGATATTCAACGCGAGGGCATGACCATTCTCGTCGAATATGTCTACGAGGGCGGCGCGGGTTTTGCCAGCGAGTTCCAGGTCGCGACGCTTTCCTTGCGCTTCGACCAACCGCCTCAGTCGGGGCTCGAAATACGCTCCGACGATTTTACGATTCAGCTGGCAGACATCACGGGTTTCCCGGCGATGAATCCAGAGGTCAAACAGTTTATCGATCATGCGGCGGTGGAGACGGCCCAAACCCAACTGCTTCAGGCTGCGCAAGCCGGCGACGTATCAGTTGCGACACAAAAGTTGAACGTTCTTCAGCAGAGCCTTGAGCGTGTTGGGGCGGATCCCAACTTCATCCAGCAGACGGTCAGCACGATGCGACTTCAGCTAAAGGATGCAGGAAACGCAACCGCGATTTCCGACTCCTCCGCAACCAAAAAGCTGACCAGCGGGACCAGGAAGCTCGTCTTACCGCAGAATCCCGATCAGGGCTCCTGAGTGTGCGTATGCTTCGACAATCGATTGGCGTAGCACCGGTCCCGCACTCAGGCTCGCGCAATATGGCTGACAATGCCATGCTTGCCGACCATTTGTCCCTGTTGCATAGAGAGGATATGCGCTGATGACAACTTGCCCGCAATGTGGCACACAAAACTTACCGGGAATGGCATACTGCGAGCACTGCGGCGCACCTTTGGCAGCGCCGGCTATTGCTCCCGCAGCACCACAAGGAGGAGACGCCGGGGCGGCGGATGCCATCGCCCAGGCGCAAACAATGCTCAATCAGCTCAACGCAAGTGACGGCGGAGCCGCTACTACGCAACCTGCACAAGACGCGGCTCACGCGGCACCGCAGCCTGCTCCCACAGCCTCTGCTGATAACGGCACGAGCGCGGACGGGGCGGCACCAGCAGACAACTCGGCCGGATCATCGCCGGCGGCAGGGCCCGATACCGCTGCCGAAAGCTCCCCGGCGGCGACACCGGATCACGCTCCTGCAACGTCGTCGGAGTTGATCATCACCTTTGGCGATGGCTCGCGCTATACCGTGCAGAGCGACGTCACCAATGTTGGCCGCTCCGACATAGCGCAAAACTGGCATCCGGAACTTGACGTAATCCCGTTCGGAGGCGGCGCCCCCGATCTCGGTGTGTCTCGGCATCAAGCCGTCATTCAGAGACAGGGCGGCACGTTCACGGTGATCGATGTCGGCAGCACGAACGGAACGTTCGTGAACGGACAGATTCTGGAATATAACAAGCCGGCCGAGCTGCACGATGGCGACAGCATCGCTTTTGGGGCGTTTAACGGCAAGGTTTCAACGCAGTAGCGTCCGCTATTGGTGTGTTGTCTGGTGGGTGAAGACAGTAGCGGCCAGCGGGCCGTTGGGGATGGCAACTCAAAATGGCTACGCGCATATGCCCACAGTGTGGCGCCGTCAATCCGGCTACGAGTAAGTTCTGCGATGGGTGCGGCATCAATCTAACCCAGCGGCTGCACGTGCCGACGAAGAGCATCACGCCACCGCCCGCCACCCCGCCTCCCGCACAAGGGGCGTCGCAAGCTGGACAAACGTCCGGGGTCTCGGCGTCGCTGGGAGGCCAGGTCGCTGCTTCGGGGGCAATCGCCTCGGGCATGCCGCTTGCGCCGGGCATCACGCTGGGCGATGGCGGGCGGTACGTGATCGACCGGGCCCTCGGCAAGGGCGGCATGGGCAGCATCTTTCTTGCGCACGATACCCGGGTGAACGACAAGCCCGTGGTGATCAAGCAGATGCTGCCGAATTTCACGACCGAGGAAGAACGAATCGAGGCGGAAGAGTCCTTCAAGGATGAAATGAAGACTCTTGCCGCCATGAGCCACCCCAATATTCCGAATATCAGTGACTTCTTCACCCAGAACAATTATCACTTCATCGTCCAGGAATACATCAACGGCGAGGATCTGCAAAAGAAGCTTGACGCCGCTTCCGGCAAAGCCCTGCCCGAAAAGCAGGTGCTCGGCTGGGTGAGCCAGGTACTCTCCGTGCTGGCATACCTCGAGACACTCGATCCACAGGTGATTCATCGTGACATAAAGCCGGCGAACATCGTCGTCGACACGAACAATCGCGTTCGCGTCGTGGACTTTGGCGTGGCTTCACACAAATTCCGAGTCGGCACGCCACAGGCCGGCCTCAAAGCCTCGACCGCGATGGGGACGCCGGGCTATGCGCCGCGGGAGCAATTCGAAGCGAAGGAAACCCCCTTGTGCGACATCTACGCACTTGGCGCGACCATGCATCAATTGCTCACGGGGCGGAATCCGCAAGGCGTCGAGCCCTTATTTGTCTACCCGCCGATCAAGCAGCTCAACCCGAACGTGTCCGAGGCGACTATCCGGATAGTGAACAAGGCGCTGCAGAATAACCTGTCGTATCGTTATCAGAGCGCCGCGCTGATGAAGAAGGACGTCGACGCGCTATTGGCGCCCAAGCGGGCCTTCTCATCTAAACGCAGCAAGGTCGGGGCCTTGGCCCTCGTGCTGCTGGCACTGACCGGCGTAGGCGGCGGCACGGTGATTTACGAGCAGCGGCAGGCAACACTGCCGCCCACGGGCGCCGTGAGCTTGGGTAAGGTCGCGTTTGACCGCGACGTAACCGGGCGTCTGCCGAGCCCTGCCAACGGCAACATTGGCAGCGCGTCGGACGCGCAATCCTGGGCGAACGCCAAGCGTGATGCCTCGGTGCAGTGGAAGAACGGGAACATTAGCCGAGCGCTGGCACTCTACCAGCAGGCCACTACGAACGACCAGACCGATGCCGAGAGCCTTATTTATTCCGAGAACGCGGGCATCCTGCTCAGCAAACAACCGTATTACACGATTGCCGTGGGCAGCTCGTTTAGCGGTCCTAAGATCACCACTGGGCGATTCGCGTTGCAAGGCGCCTATACTGCCCAGCACGAGATCAACCAGAACGGTGGTATTGGTGGACGCAAGCTGGTGCTGGAGCTGGCGAACGATGCCAGCGGCGCGAGCGGCGCGGTCGAGGCTGCGAAGGCCGCGGCGGCGGACAGCAATGTGTTGGCGCTCGTAGGCTATTCCTCCAGCAGCCGCACCAGGGCCGCGATTCCATACGTGGCCGATGCCAACATTCCGCTGATTACTCCCACCTCGAGTAATCCCAGTCTGAACGGCAGCCACTATTTCTTCCGCGTCTGCCCTAACGACACCGTCCAGGGCCAGGATCTGGCGAACTACGCGAAGCAGCTGCTGGCCCGCAACGCCCACCCGGTGATCGTGGTCTTCCGCGACCCCAACGACTCATACAGCAATGGGCTGGCGACGATCTTCAGCACCGATATCGGCAGCAAGGCGACCCTCGTGCAGGAGAACTACACCGTCCAGAGCAGTGCTTCTGCCGGCACGACTCCGCAGCAATACCAGTCGATTCTACAAGGGCTCTTGCAGAAGCCGGGCCTGATCTTTTTCGCCGGATATGCCAGCGATGGCTTGCGAATGGGTCAGGCGCTCGACACCATGGGCAACAGATCAACTCCTGTGCTGAGCGACGACGCTTTCTACGATCCGGCGGAGTTTATCGCGTATGGGAACGTCTACAAGGGGCGATACCGCTTCACCGGGTATTTCTACCCCGATCAGGGCAGCCTTTTCCCGCCCAGCAGTAAGGGCGCTCAGGCGATCGCGAATATGGAAAGCGAATATGGCACGAACTTCCACGCGCCCGGCAAGCCAAACGGTTACGGCTTCGCGCGTGTACCGTCCGAGGCCGCGCTCTTCTACGACGCGGTGAAGCTGACGGCCACGGCGATTCAATCGGTCGGGCCCGGCGTCACACGCACCAGCCTGCGTGACGGCATTGCCAATGTCCGGTATCAGGGCATCTCGGGCCAGATTCACTTCAATCAGACGCCACCACCGCCCAACAATCCCAATGCCCTGGGCATAGGTGACCCAATCGACAAAGCCCTCTTGATAATGCATTTGGATAAGCTTGGCCATACGCATCCAGAGAAGATTCTGGGTCGCTTCTAATGGCCATCACGCAAGGAGAATCATGGGTAGGATCAGGCGCCTGTTCGGCCGCGGCGGCGAAGAAGACGCGGACCAGCGAGACAAAGTGGAGGGGGACGGCGCCCACTCGGTGACTCCCGGGAAAAAGGACGGTTCCGGTGCGCCACCTACTACCAAGGTATCTGCCATGGACGAACGATCCCAACAGCCATCTGAACAGGGGGCGCCGGTTGACCCTGTGCCGCCGGCACGGGCCGAGTCCCGTGATATCGTGCCTCTCCCACCTCAAGGCGGCAGCAGTCATGTGGACGACCAACACGCTCAAGACATGCCCAGCCCAAACGAGCCGCCAGGCGAGCTTCAGGGTAGTGAACGGGACAGCGGGGCCACCGTGCCCGCGTCCTCGGACGTGGCTCCCGATCCTGCCGCCGAACCGGAACACGGCATCGATTCAACAGAGCCGGCAGGTGTAGCGCCTGCTGCCGTCGTATCCGCCGACGAGGTTGCGAGTCCACCGTCGAGCTCAACGGATGACCACGGCGCTGATACGCCGCAAGAGCTTGCGGCGTCAACTTCGGCAGCCCCGCTCGCCGGTAACGTGGCCGCGGCGGAACCCGAAGCCGAAACAGCGCGGGACGAACCTGTCTCCACGTCGCCGTCCGAGATCACGCCGCCCGCCGTTGGGTCTGTTATTGGAGGGCGTTTTACCGTCGTTCGGCCCCTTTCAGCTGAAGAGGCTGCCGAGCTGCTTGGCGACCCGATTCCCTCAAGTAACGCGACATTCTACGCGGTTGACGATCGCATTGGGTATGAACGCTGCTGGTCCTGTGGGTCGACGAACAATGACAACGCCAAGCGCTTCTGTGTCGATTGCGGCGCGCCGCAAAACCGCGAATCGGTTCTGGCGAGGACGGATACCGCGACGGGTGATGTGGGAGAGTTCACCGAGGGCGGCGCCTTCTACCATGTTCTCAATCCTCGAAAGCAGTTTGGCAGCACCGGAATATCG
The DNA here is from genome assembly GCA_028287725.1 of Chloroflexota bacterium. Classification (GTDB taxonomy): domain Bacteria; phylum Chloroflexota; class UBA5177; order JANWHV01; family JANWHV01; genus JANWHV01. The sequence continues at coordinate 17,622 of JAQBPC010000400.1, forward strand.
CTTGAGGTTGGTTCATATAGTGCCGAAGGGCCACACCATCCGAACGAGGACAGCTATTGGAGCGGCATGGTCGGTGGGTGTTTCGATTCGCGGAGCGAGACGGTCGGCGTTGCGGTGCTCGCCGACGGTATGGGCGGTTACGCCCCCGGCAGTGGCCTGATTAGTCGGGAAATCGTGTCGACCGTGGGTCGTAGCGTGCTCGGTAGCCTCGCCAACGCCGACCAAGGTGTCGAGCTTGGTGAGACTGAGATTCGGGCGATGGTCCATGGCGCCATTGCCGAAGCCAACAATAAGGTGCTTGAGCAGATTCGCTCGCACGGTGAAATGGGCGCTACCCTGGTCGTGGCGGTGATCTACGGCCCGACCGCGTTTCTCGCAAACATTGGCGACAGCCGAGCATACTACATCTCATCGGCCGGCACCGTGGCGCAGATTACGCGGGATCAGTCATTCGTCGAGCAGCAGGTGGCGCTTGGCCGTCTCGACCCCGATGCAGTTTTCACTGCCCTGGGTAATAATGTGATCTTGCACGCGGTGGGCGAGGAGGCAGTCGAGGACGCCTTTGACTGGTACACACAGCCGCTTGAGCCTGGCAGCCGTTTGATGCTTTGTTCCGACGGCTACTGGAAGACCATGCAGCACGCAGTGTGGGATCCCCAGGCAGCGGCCCCTCAGCCGACGCTTCGGAGCCTTGCCAGGACGATGGTTGAGACCGCACTGGCTGAGAACAGCGATGATAATACAACCGTCCTGCTCGTAGGGATAGACTGAGCAGGTGGACGTGGAAGCGGGGCAAACTTTCCGGATACATGCGGGTGCCTGAGGGCTACTGATAGCTCGCTGCCGGCGGCGCTACAGGTGCCGCGCTGGCTGTATGGCCTTTGGCCGGGTACACTTACTTCGCCTGACCGGCATACTCATTACAATTAATGGAGATACAGCATGCCCGACAACGTCAATGATCATCAGGAGTTAGAGCCCGCCGCGGCCGATCAGGTGGGTGGCTCGACGACCCCAAACCCACGGCCCGTTCGGCGACCCCGACCGGCGCCAAGTTCCGGCTATGTACCTGGCCGACGATCGCGCTCCGAGAAATCCAGCGGGATGAACGCGATCATAGTGCCCATCATCGCCCTTGTCGCCTTGCTGGCGCTCTTGGGCGCATTGCTCTTCGATCATTTCCATAAGAGCAATACCGCCGCCACGCCTCCTGCAGTTACGGTCCCGACTGCTGCCCCTTCGGCTACGGTCGCGCCAACCGCAACCCCCGTGGTGCTGGCGCCACCCGCCACCACAAAAGCTGGCGTCGCCGCCGTGGTAAACGGTGAGCCGGTGCCGATGTCAATCTTTGTGGCGGAGACGAACGCGGGCGCGAAGCAAATGCAACTGGCGCATACGGATCCCAATACCGGCGCCATGGTTCCAGCTGTAAACATAACCACCGCGGCCGGGAAAAAGGCGCTCCACCAGAGCGAGACCGCCCTGCTGAATAACCTGGTCGATACGTATCTGGTCGTGGGCTATGCGCGGCAGCACAACCTCCTTGCTACCAAGGCGCAGGTGAATGCCGCTATCGCCAGCTATAACACCTCGGCTGGTGGCGCCGCGGCGTTCGAAGCTAACGTGAAGAAGCAGGGTTTCACCATGGCTCAGGTCAACGAGATTGTGAGCACGCAGGTAACCTTTAGCAACGTCACCAAGGTGCTTACCAAGAACACGCCATGCCCCTGTGATTTACACGCGCGACACATTCTGGTTGCCACAAAGGACAAGACGCTGGCCGATAAGCTGGCGAAGGAGCTGCAGGCAAACGGTGGAAAAACCTTTGCCGCTGATGCCAAGAAGTATTCAACCGATACGGGAAGCGGGAAACTCGGCGGCGACCTCGGCTACTTCGGCAAGGGACAGATGGTGCCCGAGTTCGAGAAAGCGGCCTACGCCCTGAAGATTGGTAA
>JAQBPC010000410.1 GCA_028287725.1 Chloroflexota bacterium
GCCTCAAGCCAGATATGGTTGGTTTGCCCCGGGGCGTGATCGAATTTTCCGTTTAGCTGAGGGATCCAGAAGGCATGGACCACATCACCCGACTGCAGCGCCACCTGCATGCGCTTACCCACCGGCAGATGGATCTCGTTGGCGGTGACCACGCCGGAATGGGGGTAGCGAATCTCCCACCACCATTGATGTGCGACCACGACTATATCGTCGAAAGCCGGATTTGCGGAAGGCGGTTGTGTTCTATTCATGATCGGGACAGTGATTCCGAACATTATCAGGAGAACAACCGCGGTCGCGACCGTCCAGGCGATCTCCAGTCTGCGATTCCCGTGCGTTTGAGACGGCTCCCGGCCGTTGGGTTTCGCGCGGAACCGCACGATCGAGTAGAAAAGCACACCGAGGACTAGCGCCAAGACTGCCAGGGCGATGATTACGGTAGCATTGAATAAATCGGAGATGTTGAGGCCCTGAGGTGAGGCCGGGTTGAAGAGCGAGTGATTTAGCATATATAGCCACTCAACGATGCGTGGCTGTGAGCAGATTGCCGGGCGCAACCTCTTCCACCGTAAGGAGAGGTTGCTTGCAGGCAGTAATGCTGGGTCTACGTTCCGCGATACCGGCAGCTGCGTAGAACAAATCCGAATAGCTTCGCGCCACGCTATCCCACCCCATTGGCCGCCCGTATGCCAGTGCGCTGTTTTCACAGTGCTCGCGAAGCGCGGGCTCCTCGAGCAGCAGCCGTATACAACGCGCCAACGACCTGGGATTCTCAAACTCTGCCAGCAAGCCACGCCCTTCCGCGAGCGCTTCGGCTGCGTACAAGTATGGCGTGGAAATCACCGGTTTCCCACATCCGAGCGCATAGGCAAGGGTGCCGCTGGTGATCTGGTTGCGGTCGACGTAGGGGGTGAGATAGACATCGGTGGCCTGTAAAAACTTGATCAGCTGGTCCAGCGATAGGTATTGGTTGACGAAGCGGACGTGCCGTTCCAGTCCGAGGCGCTTCACCAGCTCGATGAGTGAGTTCCGGTATTTCTCCCCATCTCGCCGGCGAGTCTCAGGGTGGGTTTCTCCGATCACCAGGTAAAGCACGGCAGGGTGACGTTTTACGACATCGGGGAGGCCGCGGATTACATGCTGGATTCCCTTCGAGCTACTCAGCAGGCCGAACGTCATCAGCACGGTTCGACCGTCGAGCTGCACGGCACGCTTTGCCTTGTCCAACGGCACCCGCGGCACCATTGGCACGCCGTGCGGAATCATGTGCAGCTTGTCGTGGTCCAGCCCGTATTCCTGCTCGAGAATGAGCCCGGCCATATTGACCATCGTTACCACTGCGGCACTCTTGTCGTGCAGGGTGCGCACTGGATCGCTTATATCGGGACTTGGATGCGGCACAACGGTATGCAATGTCGTGACGACCGGCTTGCGAAGCTCGTCGAGGAAACAAGGCAGATAATCAGTCAAGCGTCCATCACGCGAAAAATGGCCGTAGATACCAAATTCATGCTGAATGGATACGACGTTCACGTTTGAGGCGTTGATGGCCCGGGCCGCGTCTCGCCAGCTTGAAGCATCGTGCTGGTCGATTGTCCAGTGGACGAGCGATGGATAGCGATACAGCGCTCCCTCATCGTTGATCGCCGCGACTTTGGCGCTCACGCCGCGGCCACACTGCAGGACGGCTTTGCAGAGATCGCGGGTGAAGGTGGCGATGCCACACGCCCGAGGCGGGTAAGAGCCAAGGAACGCAACCGATAGTTCCGAGGACATGCAGGTCTCCACTGGGGCCGAGGGATAACCTATATACTGACTATCCCGGCCAGCAGTTCGGCCAACATCCGTCTTCCAGCGGAAGGGGTATCGGAAACGGTACTAGTCCACGAAAGAAGCGCGTCGGGGCCCGCGAGGCGGCATAATGCCGCCACCGGAATTGGCTCGATTTGAGGGCTTACAAGGCGCCCTAAGGTCTTCTTTAGTGGCTCTTCTTGACGTGTTACTTCGCTGCTTGGAGGTAACTTGCCTGAACTTGTCGGCTAGAGTCGCCGGCCACGTAGTGCATCGTCACCTGGCCACCGGATGTGATTACGCCGGCTAGGCCTTCGTTTGGCGCCCTAAAGTGTAAGCTCCCATTGCTGTCGACGCGTAACGGCACGACAGACTGTGTCACCGGTACGTGGTACACCGCTGGTCTGCCGTTTATCGTGAAATACACGACGGTGTTCGTACTGCCGGTGATCCACAGCCCATCGGCGGCCGGCGAGTTGCCTGGGCCGGGTGTGATCGTAGTCAGCACATTAGCCGGGGCTGGAATTTTGTACACAAGCGTCATGCCCCCCGGCTTGGCGTCATGAGGCGCGCTGCCGCCTTTATGTACGAGCCAGTAGCTGCGATCCGGTCCGCAAACAGCCGCGTGGTTGGACGCCGGCGAAGTGCCCTGGGGGGTGGTGCAATGCACGGCAAGTATGCCGTTCTGCGGCGACACATTTGAAGGTCGGGCTCGCACGACTGGCTGCGGATTGGACTGCATGGGTTCCGTGAGCGTGACCTGCGGCGTGCCACTGAACGGCGAATGGAGTGCGAAGCGCGTACTCATTTGGGACAGAAGCAGCGGCGCCATGAGCATTGCCGCGATAACTACCATCACGCGCTGGGCGCTCGTCGACGTCGTGGCTTGATGGTGATAGGTCGTGCGTTGCTTGACGAACGACAACGCACGGAGGGCATTACGCATCTCGCCGGCCGATTGATAGCGGTCTGCGGGGTTCAGCGCGGTGGCCCGAGCTACCACGGCAGCCAGCGGCGCCGGCACCTTCGGGTTAAGAGACTGAACCGGCGGGAAGGTGAACTGCGTCCCTTGCTCCGGGTTATATCCGGTAAGCAGCCGATGCAGCGTTGCCCCCAGAGCGTAGATGTCACTTTGCGGCGTTGCGAGTCCCTGATATTGTTCCGGCGGTGCATAGCCAGGCGTGCCGATTACGGTGCCGATGGTGTCCTGCTGGAAGGGTCGAGCTATGCCGAAGTCTACGACTGCCAGCCTGCGTTCAGGGGCATTCCACATGGTGCGTTGTAGGATGTTCGCCGGTTTAAGATCGCGGAAGATGACTGGCTCAGGCAGTCCGTGCAGGTATTCAAGCAGTTGGCAGAGGGAGAGGGCCCAGGCGCGTGCCGCCCCTGGCTCCACGGGACCCTGTCGATTGACCAGGTCTTCGAGATTGTTCCCCGGTACATACTCCTGCGCAATATAACTGCGTCCGTTCTCGCGAAACACGCTGTAGAAGGCAGGGATCAACGGGTGACGCAGCACACTGAGCAGGGCGGATTCGCGTGCGAACCAGGCTTCCGCCTCTTGTATTTCCTCGTCGGATGCGCCATCCGGCTGGCGCAGCTCCTTGAGGGCGACTTGACGCCCCTGCATTTTCGTGTCATCCGCAAGATAGATCACGCTCATTCCGCCACGATGGATCTGGCGAATGATGCGGTACCGCTTGGCGAGTAGTATGTCCGGCTGCAGATCGGCCGGCGTGGTTGTGGTTTGTTGGCTCAGCGCCAGACACGGCGCGGCGGACGGATGGAAAAGCCCACAACGTGGACAGGTATCGTGCATGGGGTTCCTCCCCTAGATCGCATGTACCGGTGCCGTTCTGTTCGTAGCGTACCCTATCCTGCCCCTGACCGCTAGATGAGCTTGGATTTCCGCAATGGATTGGCGTGGTATAACCAGCTTGTGTAGCAGTGTGACGTGATAGCGCGGAGAGGACACATATGGCAGGCGTTACGCCTGGCGCAGGCTTTTTCGCGCGCCGCAGCCCCACCGCGTATCGCAACGGCATGCGTGAGCTGCTCGATGGGGACTTGCTCGCTCCTGACGAGCTCGCGGGAAATTTGCGAGAGATACGGCTGATCAACAAGGGGTTGGGGTGGACCGCGGCCACATTGCACATAATGGAACGGGTCACGCGCGCGGCGGAGCTACGCACTTTTAGCCATTTGGACATAGCCACGGGTTCAGGCGACCTGCCCCTCGCGGTTTTGCGGCGGGGAAAACGGCGGGGCTGGAAGGTCGACGCACATGCGCTCGACGCTAACCAGGAGGTGCTTGACGTTGCTCGCCGGCACATCGGCGCGGAGCCGGTGACCCTCCATGAGGGAGATGCGCGCGCGCTGCCGTTCGCCAGTCGCTCGTTCGACGTGGTTACCTGCGCCCTGGCGTTACATCACTTTGAGCCGCACGACGCGGCGCTAGTGTTAAGCGAGCTGGAGAGGGTGGCTCGCCGAGCCTGGATCGTCGTCGATATAGAGCGCGGCTTTCCCGCATATCTTGGCGCCCGCGTGCTGCGCGTGGTTCTGCGTAATCGCCTGACCCGCCATGATGCCCCGGCATCAGTACTTCGCGCCTACTCTCTGCCGGAATTCCGCGACCTGCTGACGACCGCGGCGATTCCCTGGCAGGTGGCGGCTGCACAGTTTCCGTTTCGACTGGTAGGCTATGGACTAGTAGCCAGCGAAAGCGGGTCATAATGGCTGTGCCGGCAGAGGACGTGGTGATAGTCGGCGGCGGTCCCGCTGGTGCGGCGACCGCCATCTTGCTGCGCCGGCAAGGATATGGCGTTACCCTGCTGGAGAAGGCGCATCTGCCGCGGCCAAAGCCTTGTGGCGAATCGCTCAGCCCCGAGGCAACCCCCTTGCTTGCGAAGCTTGGTGTGCTTGAAACCCTGAAAAAGGGCAGGCATGGTGACCTGGCCGGATTCATGATCTTTCCCTATGAGGATGCGCCTTTTCACGGCTCGTATGCGGCCCGATGCGCCGGCAACCCCGTACGTGCGACCGGTATGACCATCCCGCGCATGCAGCTCGACGCCGTGCTGCTCGATGCCGCGCGGTCCTCCGGCGTCACGGTGCGCGAGGGGTGGGCCGTGCGCGACGTCGGTTTATGGGATGGGCACGGCCGCCAGGTGAGCGGCCGGACCTCCGAGGGGGACCCGTTTGCGCTGCGGACGCTGTTGCTTGTGGGCGCCGACGGCGTGCACTCCACCGTTGCTCAACGGCTGGGCTTGTCCCGCCCATCACGGCGCTTGCGTCAAGTAGCGATTGTCACGCATATGCAGGGGGTCGCCGGAATGGGCGCCTATGGTGAGATGCACGTATCGGAGCACGGGTACTGTGGCGTGGCTCCGCTCGGTGGTGATCTGGCGAACGTCGCGATAGTCGGGCCGGCGGCAAAAGTAGCGGAGGAGTTGCGTTCGTCGAACGATGTTACGCGTTTCTTCCGTGCGCACCTCGATTTGTACCCTCAGTTGGGCCCACGCTTGCGGAATGCCGCGATCGTCGCGGGGCCCTGGACGACAAGCGGGTTAGCGCGGCGCGTCCGCCGCCGTGTTGACGATGGCCTGATGCTGGTGGGCGATGCCGGCGGCTACTATGACCCATTCACCGGGGAAGGAATGTATCGTGGACTTCGCAGCGCCGAGCTTGCCGCGGAAGTCGCCGGCACGGCTCTCGGGCAGGGCGATACACAGGCGCCGGCCTTGCAGCGATATGCGGCAGGCTACCGGAAACAGTTCGCTCCCAAGCGACTCGTGGAGATCATCGTGCACGAGGTGACGATTCGCCGGCCGCTGTTCGAGCATGTCTCCGTCCGGCTGCGACAGCGCCAGCATCTTGCCGATGCGCTGATTGGTGTTACCGGTGATTTCCTCTCTCCGTACGAGGTATTGAGCCCCTGGTATCTTACTCGGCTGGTGGTGTAGGCGATTATGACAACTGAGATCGAGAACCGCATTCATATATCCGCCGCCGGGGAGTACGTATTCCAGCTCGCCGAGCGCGTGGAGAACTGGCCATATCTCCTGGCCCATTACCGCCGCGTCGACGTACTGGCCACGCGGCCCGAGGGCCGAATCGTGGAGATGTCGGCGGTCAGGCCGCCGATTCCCGTCCCCGTGCGCTGGCGAGCGATTCAGCAGGCCGAGCCCGATACCAAGCGTGTGCTCTACCGCCATATTGGCGGCGTGACACGCGGCATGGAGGTGGAGTGGCGTATCATGCCGGCCGGAGACGGCGTGGACGTGACCATTGTGCATCGCTTCGCTCCACCATGGCCGTGGCCCGGACCATGGATCGCGCGCGAGATCGTCTGCGGCTTTTTCGTCCATGCGATCGCCGACCGTACCTTAGCCGGGATCAAGGCGACGGCCGAGCACTCGGGCACTCATATCCATCTCGTCACCAAGGCGGCCGGCTCCCCTACGCCCAGCCATGTGGCGCCGGAGCAACCGCGCCGCCGGCGCCATCTACCAGGCCCATGGGGATGAGTGACCGAGACGAGCGCGCGTACGATGGACGGACTCGCAGAGTAGCAATTACCGGCATAGGCGCGGTCACCCCGATCGGGAGTGGCCGAGCAGGACTATGGGCTGGGGTAACCCGTGGCGCTTCCGCCGTCGACAGTATCTCGCGGTTCGATCCTTCACCGTTCTCCTGCCAGGTAGCCGCGGAGGTGCGTGACTTTGCGCCGCGCGACCACTTGCCGCACAAGCTCGTGCACCGGCTCGATCGTTACGCGCAGTTCGCGGTCACGGCGGCGATTATGGCGATGACGGACGGCAAGCTCGATCCTGCCACGCTGGAGGACGGGCGCGCGGGCGTGTACCTGGGATCGGCATTGGGCGGCGTAGCCGGTGCGGAAGCCGAGCACGTGAAGTTTATGGACGGTGGACTCAGGGCCGTGAATCCACTGCTCGCTTTGTCCGTTTTCGGGGCTTCGGCGAGCACCAATGTGTCAATGCATCTGGGCCTCACCGGCCCGTGCGTGTGCAACGCGAATGGCTGTGCTGCCGGCGCCATTGCCGTGGGTGAAGCATTCCAAACCATTCGCCGCGGCGAGTTGGACGTGGCCTTCGCTGGCGGCGCCGAGGCGCCGTTGATGCCGCTTACCTTTGGCGCCTTCGCCGCAATTCGCGCCATGTCCACGCGCAATGACGAGCCGTCTCGGGCATCGCGGCCGTTCGACCGCGATCGCGATGGCTTTGTGATGGGCGAGGGGGCAGCAATCCTCCTGCTCGAGGAATGGGACCACGCGGTCCGGCGTGGTGCATCGCCATTAGCGGAAGTCGTTGGGTTTAGCCAAACGTGCGACGCGTACAGGATGACCGCCCCACTACCAGATGGACGCCAAGCCGCGCGTGCAATTCGCCAGGCGCTCGCCGATGCCGGAATCGGGCCAGATGCAATCGAATACGTGAAAGCGCATGGCAGCGCCACGCCGCTGAATGATCCAACGGAGACGCTGGCGATACGGTTGGGGTTGGGCCCTCAGGCCGAGCGCGTACCGGTCAGCGCGACGAAAGGGCTGCACGCTCACGCGCTCGGCGCCAGCGGCGCGATTGAGGCGGCAATCGTCGCGATAGCATTGGAATCCGGTTATATACCGGCGACCGCTAACCTTGAGAACCTGGCTCCAGACTGCGATCTGGACTTTGTTCAGTGCGAGGGACGCGTGCTGCGCCCTCGATACGCGCTCTGCAACTCCTTTGGCTTTGGCGGCATTAACGCGGCGCTCGTCTTGCGGTCGATGCAATAACCGCCGTGGGAAACTACCGGGCTTACCACAATTTGCCTTCGCCGAGAAAGACGTAGAGAAGCGGACCAATTCCCCATACCAGGCTGAGCAGGCCCCAAAGGATCTTTTGGAACAACCGCATATCCCGCCGGCCGGCCAATTGAATCCACACGAGTATCACGGCGAGGGGGTGCAGAAAGATGGCGACAAGGATCTCGATCAGTAGTTTCACGTTATCCCTCTTCTCCCCGCTGCGGGCACGCTACGACACGGTCCTTTCTGGGCGCCGCTAGAACCCAGTTATGAGCTCCTTAGGACCTATACGGAACGATACCGAATCTCTTCGTAAGCGTCCCGTGCTCTCGCGCGTTTCTGTCAGTGCCTGATTTCGCCTGGCATTTGTGCTCCAAGACAGAGTCGATCGCGCCACCTCGGCACACTTCCGCCGGTCGGGTACATTGAGATCGCCTGCGAATAGCTGGCGGGCTGGCTGGTTCTTGGCCAAGCGGCCGAACAGAGTTCACGGGTGCGCTGGAAGGGATGGGCGTGGATATCCGAACGGTGACGGCTACCCGTTACGTCACACCGCTGCGCGAGGGTGGCTCACTGCCAGCGATCGTGGAAGCGGACGATGACGGCCTATACGTGCTGAAGTTCCGTGGGGCCGGACAGGGGCAACGGGCGCTGATCGCCGAGCTGATTTCGGGTGAAATCGGCCGAGCCCTGGGGCTACGGGTGCCGGAGATCGTGTACGTCAACGTCGACCCGGTTCTCGCACGATCCGAGCCCGATCCCGAGATTAAGTCATTGATTGACGCCAGTGCGGGACTCAATCTCGGGCTCGATTATCTGCCGGGATCCATCGCCTTCGACCCTGCCGTCACGCCGCCGCCCACCCCTGACCTGGCCGCGGCCGTCGTATGGTTTGACGCATTCGTCACAAACGTCGACCGCACCGCTCGTAACACGAACCTGCTGATCTGGCACAGAGAACTCTGGCTGATCGACCACGGTGCCTCGCTCTACTTCCATCACTCCTGGAATGACTATCTGGAGCGCAGCCAATCTCGCTTTCCGCAAATCAAGGATCATGTTTTGCTGCCGATCGCGAGTGATCTGATGGTGGCGGATGCGATACTCAGCGAGCGGCTTACCGCGGATGCCCTGCGCGCGATCGTGGAGTTGGTCCCATCGTCGTGGCTCGGAGACGAAGCCGCGCTGGGCGGCGCCGAGGAACACCGCGCCGCGTACCTGACATATGTACTTGCTCGGCTGCAGGAGCCGCGCCTTTTTGTTGAGGAGGCAGAGCATGCCCGCCGCCAACTCGTTTGACTATGCGATTGTGCGCGTGGTGCCCCGAGTGGAGCGCGGCGAGTTCATTAACGCCGGGGCAATCCTGTTCTGCCGTACCCTACGATATTTGGGGGCAGCTATCGAGCTGGACCGCGCCAGGCTCTTGGCGCTGGCTCCGACCGTCGATATCGATGAGGTAGAACGGCATCTCGCAACGATTCAGCTCATCTGTGCCGGAGACGCCGGGGGAGGGCCTATCGCCAAGCTCAGCATGGCCGAGCGGTTTCACTGGTTGGTCGCGCCTCGCAGCACGCTGATTCAGACCTCGCCGGCACATTCCGGCCTGGATAGCGATCCTGAGACGGTGCTCCGTCACCTTGTCGATACGATGGTACGCGCGCCTCACTGAAGCTGTCGCGTCCAGCTGCGACACATGCTGTGACGATCGCATGACTGGACGCAGCTTCGTACAATCAGGAGTTCTTGCACCCAAGGTAGGCCTTGTCGGACATAATGCACTGAAACAGCGCGTTGATTTTGGGCCACGTGCCCACCAAGATATCCTGCTGACCGTCAGGCGACTTCTGGTTCGACGTATAGCCGTGCGTTTGGTCCAGGTAATAGTGATGGATTGACTTCGAATCGATACTCAGGACTGAGCTTGCAAGACTCAGAACGGTGGGCATCGAGAGATCGGTTGAGAACTCACCGCTGAGGTCCTGCACGATGCTCGGCACAGTACCGATGTCCATGGACTTCATCTTGTGCTTGATCTGCAGCAGCACCTGCTGTTGGCGCTGAGACCGGCCGAAGTCTCCGATTAAGTCGGCGTGACGCGCACGCACGTACTCCAGGGCCGTAACGCCATCCAAATGCTGGGGGCCGGCGGGTATGAAGAAGCGCCGAATCGCGTAGGTCGGTCCAGCTGGATTGAGGTCGTCGGGGAAGTCATTCTCGACCATAGGGTGTGAGACGACGATGTCGACCCCGCCGAGCGAGTTAATGATATTGACGAAGCCCTTAAGCCCGACCCAGGCGTAGTAATTTATTGTGACGTGGAAATTTGCCTCCACCGCGCTTCGAACTGTGGCGAGGCCTCCATACTCTGGAGCGGTATCGATCTTATTGTTGGTCTGAAAACCGGGAATGGGTACCCACAGGTCACGTGGGATGGAGACCATATAGATCTGCTTCCGCACGGTGTCGAATGAGACGAAGATAATGACCTGGGTATCGGGCGCGGCGCCCTGGTGCTTCTTCGCATCGTTATCGCTGGCGAGTAGCAAGTAATTGACTCGACCGGACGGACTCTTGAGGGGCGCGATGGTGGGAGTTGGCGAGGCATGCGCACTCGTACGAGTCTTCGGAGGCACTGGAGTAAACGTCGGTTTCGGCGATGTCGGCAGCGTCTGGCCCGTTACATTGGCCACAACTCTCGCCGCGTCGTACCAGGGGCGGGCGGCATAGGCGATGGCTCCAGCGAGCGCCGCGGTGACGCCCAGGACGAAGGTCCAATAGATGAATCGGCGCAAATGCTCTTGCTTCCTCTTCGAAATAGGTTACGCGGCAAAAGGCACGAACAACCTCAACATCGTAGTCGGCAGGTGCGTAAGGGTCAAGAATGAGCCGACAGTAGCCGTGCGGTCACGACTCATCGAAGCCGACTGATTGGCACCAGCGCGTGTCTAAGCGTGCTCTGCCCATTCTGACCTACAAGCGCACTCGCCCCTACACGCACGCGAATCGCCCGGGCCACTTCTATCGACGCCGCGTCCATATTCGTTACACGCGCCGAGGGTATGCTTGCGATAAGACCAGCGCCCGTGCGAGTGCTGGTCGAGCCCTCCAACATGCTCCTTCCTGAGAGCGGTGAGGGTTTACAGGACCTGAGAACGTTAAACGCCATTGGCGCTTTCCAGGTCTGGAGACAGTCAATGACCAATCCTCGCGATCCAGATGATGCGGCCATGCGCCGAGCTGCCACGCCACTCACATCCGCGCCGCAGGGGGCAGCTGAGCCGGCAGCGGGTGTTTCGATTCGCACGCCCGACCAGCGAGTGCGCGTATTTGTCAGCTCCACGCTCGAGGAGCTGGCCCCCGAACGCGCCGCCACGCGCGAGGCCAT
>JAQBPC010000456.1 GCA_028287725.1 Chloroflexota bacterium
CCTCTCTGCCGGGCACGCAACCACAGGTTGCCAGGCGCGACGCGCAACGATGTCATACGAGTTCGCAATCGCAATTGTACGGAGGCGTCCGCATGCTGCCAGGTGGGACAATAGCGCCGCCGTTTCCACTATAACGGCGCGCAGCGGCCCCGTGGAGAAATGATCGGGACTACGGCCGGCTAGCCGCTCAGCGGCCCCTCGCCCTCCCCGATCCAATAGCCCTGGCGGCCGCTGCCGCTACACCGGTGCCCGGTGTCACGGTGCGTGGTAGCGCGCCGCTCCCAGCCGCTATGCTCGGGCAGCGGCGCCTCGCGCTCGGCCTGCCAGAATGCGCGGTCACACTCGGCACAGCGGACCAGAAAAGTCTGCCGGCCGCCGTTAGATGGTAACGACGACGTGCTCACCCTCGACCCGGACCGCGAATTGCCGCAGCTTCACCTTGGGGTAGGCGATGCACTGGCCCGTGGTGAGATCGTACTCCAGCGAATGCCAGGGACAGGTGAGGATCTCCCCCTCTTGCACCCAGGTGCGCTGCCAGTTCGTCTCCGCCCGTGCCCGCATGGTGCCGCTAATGTTCCCCTCGCAGAGGGGCCCGAACTGGTGGGCGCAGACGTTGGGGAGGGCGTAGTAGCGGCCGTCGAGGTTGAAGACGCCAATTTCCAGCTTGCCTGCCCGCACGATCTGGCGCGCGCCGCTGGGGAACTCGTCGACGCGGGCCACGATGTGGTCGGCCATTACTCCCACCTCACCCGGCCATCGACCTTGACCGGCGCCGGGATATTGAACAGGCGGAGGGCGTTCTCGCCCATGATCTTCCGCTTGGCCTCCGGCGACAAAGGCAGATCAAAGACCTGGCGCGGGTGGTCGAAGTCGTGATGGGGCCAATCGGAGGCGAAGAGCACCTGGTTCTCGCCGTCGAAGATCTCCATCATGGTCACCAGGTCTTTGCCGTTTGCCGGCTCCTCTACCGGTTGGGTAGCGAAATACATCTGCTTGATGTAGGTACTGGGCCGGTCTTCCAGGAACGGTACCTCGCGCCGGCTTTCGTTGTACTCCTTGTCCAGCCGCCACATCATGAAGGGTACCCAGGAGACGCCGGCCTCGGTAAAGGCGATCTTTAGCTTGGGAAAGCGGACCGGGACACCGGTGGTGACCATGTCGATCATATTGGCCATCATCGCAAATGTATGTGAGATCGTATGGCGGGCCAGCGCGGTATCGAACTGCTCCAGATTGAAGGGGAAGACCGGGGCCACGGCGCTGACGCTGTGCAGCATCACCGGCAAGCCGGCATCCTGGGCGGCGGCAAAGATCGGGTCATATTTGCGATGGCCCCAAAGCGGGTAGACCGCCGAGGTCGGCAAGTAGACCGCGACCACCTTGGGGTTGCCGGCATACCGCTCGATCTCGCGGGCGGCATCGGCGGGATCCTGGTTGGCGGCGATCAGCGCGCCGTAGAGGGCCGGTTCGTGCAGCCACTCCTCGGTCAGCCAGCGGTTATAGGCGCGGGCCAGCGCGGCGGCATAGGCCTCGTTGGGCAAAATGGCCATGCTCAGCAGGTTGTCGGGGAAGAGGACGCCAATATCGATGGAGATCTCATTCAGCTCCTTGACCATCTGTGCGGCGCTGGTCACGGTCCGCGCGTTAGCCCCACCCGGGAAGGCTGGATCGAGCTTGAGCGCGGGGGCGAAGCCGGGGATGTCCAGGTAGCGGGCCGGGGCGGTGGATATGTGCTCGAGCGAGCGCCGCCAGGGCATGTCGCAATAGGGCGCCAAGGCAGCGGGCGTCTCGTGTGCGTGTACATCGGCGTCCACCACGAGCACATCGGTCAGGCGCAGCCGCTGCGTCTGGGCCGCGGCATCTGTCGTCATCTGGCATTCCTCCCGGGCTGCTGTCCCGCGGATCGTCTCAGCATACCAATCGCCGGCCCCGCGGCCGTGAACTGGTCGCCGCGCTCCGCGGAATTCTTACTGCGTTCTCGGTCAGGGCGACAACAGCGGTTCTAACACTCAGCTGTTGGAACCGGCCGCGCTTACCAGCAAGTATAGCCCCGACGAGCGCCCGATTCCCAGCAGCGCCAGATGCTCCGAATCGGAGTCGCCGCCGGCGTCCGTGAGGGGCGTGGGCCCAGTGCCTATAATCCCAGAAAGATCCCGGCGGCGCACTGGATTGGCAACGTAAAGCACTGCGCCAAGCCGGGGTGCCGCTTGGCCGTTCGGGTGCCGAGATGCACTATGGCATGTGCGACAATCGTTACACCCGTTCGACGGCGTGGCTCCGCGCCGAGCGATACGCCGCGTCGAGCAGCTCGACGGCGCGCGCGGCAACCTCGCCTGGTGAGTCGTTGCGGTCGCTCTTGCCCAGGATCAGGTCGACGAAGCGGTTCGGAGGGCCATCGCAGGCGTACGCCCCTTCGCCGGGCGTGACCGGCACGTTGGTGATCGTACCGTCGTGGCGCTGCAGCTCGACGCGCTCGCGCTCCACATCGAGCAGGAGGTTGCCCTGGTCGCCGAAGATGCGGATATCGAGCTGGAATGGGCCGCCATCCGGCACGCTGCCGGCCCCTGAAATGGCGCCGATAGCGCCGCCCTCGAAGTTCACCGACATGACGTTATACAGGTCGACCTGTGCGCCGGGCGCCGTCATCTGGGCGTAGACCTGCTGGGCT
>JAQBPC010000485.1 GCA_028287725.1 Chloroflexota bacterium
GTACATGAACTGCCAGCCGGCGTAACGCGGCCGCTTGAACGGATACGGGCTGGGAGTTAGATTCGCCAGACCCACGAGGCCCGTACCGGCCGCCGGCATCAACAGAACCTGCACGCCATTGGTATACACGATCGAGCGGTCCAGGGCGCCAAAGCGAGGTGCCGGCGGCGTCGCGGACGGTTCTGGAATGCCCTTAAACGTTTGAGGCGTAGATGTCGGGCGCGCCGGCACGCGGGTTGGTGTTGCCGTGGCCTTGGCGGAGACGTGCGCGCGTGGGAGCGCCGAGGTTCGCGACGCCGCGTGGCCATTAGGCACGGTTCCGGCTACTACGGGAAGTAACAGCGCCACGCCAGCCGCGAGGCGCCAAGCACTGCGCATCATCTAGCCTGCTCGAGCAGGTCGGCCGCACCAATGTCGGTGCGGCACCATGCCCCGGTGAAGCTGATCACCTCTGCCGCCCGATAGGCCGCATCACGTGCATCACTCAAGGTAGGACCGCGGCCTACCACGGTAAGAACGCGACCACCCGAGGTGACGATTTGGCTGTAGGGGTCGCGTGAGATTCTGATGGCCTGCTTATCGGCCGACTTGGAGCGCGAGCGCGAGGGAAGAAACCAGCTGCCGAGTCCCTGACCGCGCATCATCCCGCCCTTCGCCGTCCGCTCGAGCTTGGGCGATTCCAGTTCATCGCCTTTCACATATGGATCTCGCGTCCCATTATGAAAGACCAGCGAGCTTGACCCGACATCCGCGAGGCCGAGTACGCCGTAGCCGGTTTCAATCTCGCCCGGGTAGCCCTCAGAACAAAGGACGATACCACAGGTGACGTCCGAGCTCCAGCGCAGCGGCGGCAGCTCGCTGAGCTGGCCGTCGAGTGCGGCGTCAATGACGATATAGAGATCGCTGTCAAGGCGGGGAAGCAGTACCTGCGTCTCAGGATCGCCGAACCGAGCATTGAATTCGAGTACCTTTGGCCCGGAACTGGTGAGCATCAACCCCGCGTAGAGCACGCCCTGGTAGGGAATATGCTCGGCCGCCATGCCCGCAATCGTGGGCTTGATGAGCGTGTCCATGATTTCGTCGGTCAACGCCTGGTCAACCGACGCCACCGGGGAGTACGCGCCCATGCCCCCGGTCATCGGGCCAGTGTCCCCGTCGAACGCGTACTTGTAGTCGCGAGCGGGCGATAGCGGCCATACTGTATTTCCGTCCGAGATTGCCATGAACGACACTTCGGAGCCTTCGAGGAAACCCTCAATAATGATGCGAGGCTGAGCTCCGCGCCGGACCGGGGCCAATGCAGCTCGAGCAGCCGCGACCGCCGAGTGGCGATCGGCAGCGATCGTCACACCCTTCCCGGCCGCCAATCCGTCGGCCTTGACCACCACGGGATAGTCCGCCTGTTCCAGGCTCTCCAGGTAGCGCACAGCATCGTCGACGTTGTCGAAGTCCCTATATGGCGCGGTTGGAATGCCATGCCGCTCCATAAAAGCCTTTGCCCAGGCCTTGCTCGTTTCCAGCTGTGCCGCGGCCCGCGTTGGGCCAAATGCCCTGAGTCCCTTCTCACGGAACACATCAACCACGCCGTAAGCGAGCGCGGTCTCAGGTCCGACCACGGTGAGATCAATGTGATTCTCGAGAGCCCAGTTGGCAAGCGCTTCCGGCTCGGTTACTGGAATGTTCACATTGGCGCCCACCACGTTGGACCCGTAGTTCCCAGGGGCTGTATATGTCGCCGATACGGCCGGGCTCTGTGCGAGTTTCCAGGCCAACGCGTGCTCACGGCCACCGCTGCCTATGACAAGCGCCTTCACGGAGTTATTCCCATTCGATTGTTGCCGGTGGCTTGGAGCTAATGTCGTAGACAACGCGATTGATGGACGGTATCTCGTTCACGACGCGGTTCGATATGGTTGCCAAAACTTCGTAGGGCAAACGCGCCCAGTCGGCCGTCATTGCGTCGTCGCTAGTTACTGCACGAATGGCCAGCACGTTGGCATACGTCCTGTAGTCGCCCATTACTCCTACGCTGCGTAAGGGAGTCAGCACGGCGAACGATTGCCACAGTTCCCGATACAACCCGGCGCGCTTGATCTCGGTGACGACGATGTGGTCCGCCTCGCGTAGGACCTGCAAGCGCTCCTCCGTGACCTCGCCCAGGATGCGCACCGCGAGGCCGGGGCCGGGGAAGGGCTGGCGGTACACCATCGGCTCGGGGAGTCCGAGCGCCACGCCGACTTTGCGAACTTCGTCTTTGAACAGGTACCGGAGTGGCTCGACCAGATCGAACGGAAGGTCCTCGGGGAGCCCACCGACGTTATGGTGCGTCTTAATTTTTACTGCGTGCCCGGTCTCATGGCTCGTGCTCTCGATCACGTCTGGGTAAAGCGTTCCTTGCGCAAGGAAGCGCACCTCGCCGAATTCCTGGCGGACTCGCTCCGCCTCTTCCCGGAATATGTCGATGAATGTGCGGCCGATTATTTTCCGCTTAGCCTCGGGGTCTTCGACACCGGCCAGCTCAGTCAGAAATCTCGATCGGGCATCGGCATGTTCCACACGAATGTGCAGGTCCCGCTCAAACACGCTGAGCAGCTGGGCTCCTTCGTCTTTCCGAAGCAGCCCGTTATCCACGAACACGCATATCAGACGGTCGCCGATGGCCTGGGCGATCAGCGTCGCCGCCACTGCACTATCGACGCCTCCACTCAGAGCGCATAACACTCGCCCATCACCCACCTGGGCACGTATGCGAGCTATGGACTCCTCGATCACGTTTTCTGGGGTCCAGGTACCATGGCAGCCACAGATGTCTCGCACGAAAGCGCGCAGGAGTTGCGCGCCGACCGGCGTGTGGGCGACTTCGGGGTGGAACTGCACGCCAATTCGGCCACCGTCCCCAGCAATCGCGGCTATGGGCGTTGTATCGGTGCGCCCAATTACCCTGAAGCCTGGTGGAAGCCCACCAACCGAATCACCATGGCTCATCCAGGC
>JAQBPC010000525.1 GCA_028287725.1 Chloroflexota bacterium
CGGAGGGACGTCATCCGCCACTGAGAATGCGCGCCGGGATGCGGACGAGTAGCAGGCGCAGTATGGCTTGCAGAGGGCAGTGCAGTCGTTGCGGCAACGGACGACCACTTTGCACTGCCAAGCGGAGCTGATCAATCTGGTACACGACGCTATCATTGTCCGCGACCCAGAGTCGCACATGGCTCAATGGAACCAGGGCGCCCGTGAGACCCACAGCTGGACAGAGGAAAATGCATTTGGCCAGGTCACATATTGGCGCAACTCAGAAATGCCAATTGTTGCGCGAGGTGAAACGAGCGGCGCGTTAGTCACCACGTGGAGTGGAAGGCGGCAACGTTAAGGCAATCTCGCGCGCCCAGCCGCAGATGGCCTCATGGTCCCTGAAATCACCTTCTGGTGCCTTGACCATCTTGACCGCGAGCCGCTCTCCAAAGCCGAGATTGCTCTTGTTGAGCTTGCCGACGAAGACCCGGTGATCCCGTGCCTTGGCTGCCTGCATCAACTCATCAAGATGGGCAGGATCACCCGGCGGTTGTGGATCTTCCCCCAGGGGCCCACTGCTAAAAAGCCAGACAGGAACTGACAATAAGGTCGTTCGGTTCTGCTCCACGAACCGTCGTGCCTCCGCGAGCCAGCTGCCCATGTAGACTGCGCTACCCACGACGGCGGCGTCATAACGCTCAACGTCGCGCACCTCGTCTGCGTTGCGCACCTCGACGGCATGGCCGGAATCGCGCAACTCTTGAGCGATCATGTCCGCGATCTCGCGCGTGCTGCCATGCCGGCTGGCGACAGCTATCAGGATGTTCATAGTCGTATCTCTTTCTAACATCAGCCGTCATATGTTGGCTTCGGACTTTGTTCCTACCGCGTGCGATGCTCTGTGCCTGATACGGCGATCATTAGCGACGCTGGTACGCCAGGTCCTAACCGGTCGCATCACCATCCGGCCACCAGATTCCAGTCTCGCCTGAGTTGGGCGGGCCTGCCAGTGCAAAAGGTCCCGCAGTGCGCGGGCCACTAGTCGTTTCGGTCGCCACACGCCAAGATGCGCCATGCGTGTCACAATATGGTCAAACTGTGAGGTAATCCGTCACGAAGCCACTGCTCGCCGGAACAAAGGATAGACGAAGAGATAGAACTTACCAAGCTCGCGAACAAGGCGTAAGGGTGGCAACTTCCGTTTGGTCGGATCCATATGCTGGAACAGGGCGAACTCGGTGTAGTGAACCCCAACACGCCCAGAGAGAGCCGATCGAAGGCGCTTCGATTCACTCACTGGAATAACCTGGTCGTCTCGATCGTGACCGAGAATGATAAGCGATGCATGGATGTCCTTCAGATAGGCTAGTGGAGACAGCGTTGCCAAGCGCTCCTGCATGGCAGTGGGCAATTGGTGTAATGCCGTCTCTGCTTCTTTAACGTCCAGAGGCGTGAGAAGCGGGTAGACTGCGCGTGCAGCTTCAGACAAGTTGCGACTGTCTATCTGACCGCTTTGATCTGCGAACGCGCTGCTAAGCAGCTCCGCTTCGCGCTGTTCCAGCAAAGCGGTCAAGGTCCGAACGTAAACCTTCCGGGTGAGAGGATCTACCTGCCAGCTCTCCCGCACTTTCCCGCGAGCCCTAGTGGAAGTGCAAACGTCCCGCGCTAGCGTCATCATGGATGCATATGGCGCGAGTGCACCAACAAAAGCAATGCTGTCTCGAATCAGAGGACTGGCAGCTGCCATAAGGGCAAAGGAACCTCCCACGCACAATCCAATCATCCCACTTCTGGTTGGGTCAACGTACGCTTGCTTGAGCAACCATTGATAAGCCAGTGCGATACTCTCGACGTCGTCAGGATCGAGGCGGAGATCTCCCATCGCCTGGGACCGGTAGAGGAGAGCAGCGAAGCCTGAACGGGCCAGAGCGGCCGCAAAACGTGGGATCTGCGGATGATCGAAGTCGAATGGAACGACGCCGAGGCAGACCACGACCCCCGGATGAGGACCAACTCCGGACGGCCGATAGAGATTGCCTTCGACTTGGCCAAGGCGCGTTGGAAACACCACCGTCTCGACCACCGGTGCCTTTGTCACCCAGTCAAGCGGTCTGGACGGCAGCATTGGAAGGACTTTGAGAAAGAACACTCCTGTCTTTGCCGCTGCGCGGATTGGCCGCATGGCGCCGGTGAAAACAGGGATCATGCGCGGTCCTTTGTACCACCGTGCAAGTGCTGCAGGTTCGACGCGACGCTCGGCAGCACGTTGGTCGCGTCCAGCCAATTCAGGATCTCGCCTATTCCCTGGTAGATAGCCTGCGAGCCTTGCTTGCCCAAGACACAAGCACCAATGGAATAAAGCCCCTAGGAGATATTGTAGGTCAAGGCTTCGTAAGCGTTGCCATGGAACACTTAGCCATTCCAACCGACAACTTTCATTGCCAATAGTCCAGGACTGCGATCCTTAACCCGCTGGGTAGATAGCTTGCATCAGCTTTCCCGCTGTTGTTGATATGCGCCGACATGTCATGTGAAAACACCCAGATCACCGCGCCTTCAGCTTGCGCTGCGCGATTAGCGAAGTGGACGGCGCCTTCAGCCGGCACTAGCCTGACTGTGGTGACCGGTCCATCCTGCGTGCCTCTGCACGCTCGGGGTCGTGAGTTTTCGCTTCAGCCACGGACAGCACCGGCGGCTTGGTGCAGAGGCGCTCCTGACCATGCACGTCGCCGAATCGATATGACCATTAGCCCCACGGATAGAGGACATTGGCCCTGGAGGGGGTCAGCCGGGCGTGCCACACTCATTCTGGAGGAGTAGGGTCCGCAGCCCCTCTGCGTTGCTCATCTGCGATCCCGCAGGGCAGACCCCGTGGAGCCGAAGCACGACAGGGAGTGACACTATGACCATGACACGTCTATTGACGGTCCGCGGTGCGGGAGCACTCACGCTTGGGAGTATTGCAGTGCTGGCTGCGTACCTGCGCCTGATCCGGCCCTGGCAGCTCCGTTGGGGTGCGACCGATGATGAGGTGGCGCGCCCGTTGCCCGGCGATGACCATGTCCCGCAGCCCACGTTCAACGCCACACGGGCCGTCACCATCACCGCTCGGCCCGAGGCGATCTGGCCCTGGTTGATTCAGATAGGTGTCGGTCGGGCCGGCTGGTACAGCTACGACTGGCTCGACAATCTGGGCCGGCGCAGCGCCGCGCGGATCGTGCCGGCGTTTCAGCACCTGGCGGTCGGGGATTTGATCCCGATCAGCCCGAACGGCAAAGCAGGCCAATGGGTGAAGGCGTTCGAGCCGAACCGCTGGATGCTGTGGGGAGACGAGGCTGGGGACAGCACCTGGTATTGGGGCCTGGAGCCGCTTGATGAGCAGCAGACCCGCTTGATTACGCGCGTGCGCATGCACTACCGCTGGGCCTCGCCGCTGCTCCTGTTCAACCCGCTCGTGGAGTTCACCGACATCGTGATGATGCGCAAATGCCTGCTGGGCATCAAGTGGCGAGCGGAGGCGGCGGCCCCGCCTCCGACCTCGCCGGACTAACAGGTCCCCTAACAGGCATTAGTGGTTAAGCGTGACCGTGGCAAACCGCATTAGCTGTCCCATGCGGGCGCTGACCCGGAAGAAATTGGACCATTTACGCAACGACGCGTATGCAGGCATCGGTCGGGGGCCCACCTTGCCCGCGGCGCCGACGGGGATTTTATAAGAGGTGGATCGAGGTCATCATCGCGGCCGTCCTGGTCGGGATCCTCGCCCGTGAGACGACCATGTCGTGAAATCCTTCATCCGCTGAGCGGCCGGTTTCCCGTACGGACACTGTGCCTAAAGTCCCAGACCCAGGAGGCGCCCGATCCCGGGGGCGAAGCGCCGAGGAGCACCCATGTGCCGTCCACGGTGGGCCGCAGATCCC